>JANNMP010000803.1:0-13075 GCA_031398015.1 Burkholderiaceae bacterium | reverse complement strand
CCAGCACCGCGCGCGAGCGCAGCGACTCGCTGCCGAACACCGGCACCACACGCCCGCCCTCGGGCCCGAGGGCGTCGATCAGTGCTGCTGCAGCCTGGGCATCGGCAAACGCGCCGTCGATCCACAGTTCCTCGACAGCGGGCAGCCCCTGCAGCAGCGCACGCAGCGCGGCCACCTGGACGGCGCCGCCCATCAGCGCGTCGAGATCGGCCACGTACAGTTGCGCAGACGCGCAATGCGCGCACAGCGTGCGCGCCACCTGCAGCGGCGCGCTGCTGCCACACAGCGCCGAGACGATCGGGCGGTACGCCTGGCGGTCGCCCCGCACGGCGCGCACCACCTGCCCGCCGAGCAGGTCGATCACCGGAATGAGCTGGGTGCGCGGCGGCATCGGGGCACTCCGGGAACATGGATGAATCGGCTGGTCGCAATCCAGTATCGCACCGGGGGTGGCCGGGTCGACGGCGATGCGCTGTGCCTGCGGCTGCCGTGCCGCGCCGGCGCGGCCGGGTTGCCGGCCGATCCCGACTGCGGGCCAGCGCATGGCGCCGCCTGAGGTCTTCGGCTGGGACATCGGCGGCGCGCATGTCAAGGCATGCCACATGGCGGGCGGGCAGGTGCGCGATGTCGTGCAATGGGCCTGTCCGCTGTGGCAGGGGTTGCAGCACCTGGACGCCGTGCTGCAGGAGGCATCGCAGCGCTGGCCGCAGCTGCAGCTGCAGCAGGCTGTGCACGCGGTGACGATGACCGGCGAGATGACCGATCTCTTCGCCCACCGCGAAGACGGCGTGCGGCGCATCGCCGCGCAGTTGGCGCAGCGGCTGGCCCCGGGCACGCTGCACTTCTACGCCGGCGACACCGGCTGGTGCACCGCCGCCGACGCCGCATCGCAGTGGCAGGCCATTGCCTCGGCAAACTGGCTGGCCACGGCGCGGCACGCGGCGCGCGCTGTCGCTGGCGACGGCGTGCTCATCGACATCGGCAGCACCACCACCGACTTCATCGCCTGGCGCGATGGCCGCGTGCTCACCACCGCGCGCAGCGACGCCAGCCGGCTGGCCAGCGGCGAACTCGTCTACCAGGGCGTGGTGCGCACGCCGCTGTGCGCGCTGGCGCCGCGCATCACCTGGCGTGGCCGGCCGTTGAATGTGATGAACGAGTTCTTCGCCAGCGTGGCCGATGTCTATCGCTTGACCGGTGAGCTCAACCCGGCGCACGACCTGCATGCCAGCGCCGACAACGCCGGCAAGGACCTGCCCGCCACGCGCCGCCGCCTGGCCCGCATGATCGGCCTGGACGCGCGTGACGGCAGCACGCAGGAGTGGCTGGACTTCGCCCGCGCCTGGCGCCAGTGCCAGTTGCAGGAGTTGGGCGGGCAGTTGCAGCGTGTGCTGGCGCTGCACGGTCTGGGCCGCGACACACGGGTTGTCAGCGCCGGCTGTGGCGACTTCCTGGTGCCCGACCTGGCCGCGCAGGCCGGGCTGGGCCCCGGCCTGGCCTATGGCGCGCAGGTGGCGGCGCTGCCGCCTGGACGGCCCGACCTGGCTGCCTGGGCGCAGGTCTGTGCGCCCTGCATCGCGGTGGCCGCGCTGCTGCCGGAGGTGCCGGGCCGATGTGGATCGTGAAGCTCGGCGGCAGCCTGGGCACCGACGCCCTGCTGCCGCAATGGCTGGACCTGCTGGCGCTGCTTGGTGGCGGGCGCGTCACCGTGGTTGCCGGCGGCGGAGGCTTCGCCGACGAGGTGCGGCGGCTGCAGGGGCATTGGCAGTTCGATGACCTGGCGGCGCACAACATGGCGGTGCTGGCGATGGCGCAGACAGCGTACCAGCTGCATGCGCTGAACCCGGCGCTGCAACTGGCCGCACGCAAGTCGGACATCCGCCGCGTGCTGCACAGCGGCCACACCGCGCTGTGGCTGCCGTTCGAGTTGCAGCGCGACGAGCCCGATGCCAGCACGACCTGGGACCACACGTCGGACAGCATCGCGCTCAACCTGGCGCGGCGGCTCAACGCCGAGCGCCTGGTGGTGGTGAAGTCCTGCCGCATCGACCCGTCGCTGGACATGCACTCGCTGTGCCAGGCGGGCATCCTTGATCGGCGGTTCGCGGCCTTGTCAGAGGGTGTGGCGTTTCCGATCAACGTGCTGCACAAGGACGACTTGCCCGGCATGCGGGCCTTGCTCTTCGATGAGGGGCGGTATCCGGGGGGCTGAGCACCGCAAGGCCTGCATGCCAACCTGCAATTGGCGGCGCACATGGCGTCTCCAACATGGCGTCGTGACCACCTCAATCGTCTCCAGTTCATGGCCGCAAACGCAGCGCTGCGGCGAATTGCGAACGTTTCAGGGGATGGTGGCGGCCCGAGAAGCGCCCATGGGATCCATTCCTTGCGCTGCCGCCCCATGCAGCGCGTCTGCCAAGGCCAGCAGCAGCCGCTCGTCCAGCGCGGCTGCGCGATCACCGTCGCACACCGCCGAGCGGAAACCCGCGAAGTCGGGGGCGAGTTCACGCAGCGCCGGCAGATGCTGCATGCGCAGCGCGCCAGCCAGCCCGGCCATCGCGCCCGCTGCCCGCACGGCCTGCACGAAGCCGCGCAGTTCTGCCGCCCCGATCAGGTCGAACAGGCTGCCCGCGCGTTTGTCGGCGGTGTCGACCATCAGCGCAGGAAACGCCAGGCTGCAGGCGAGTTGCACCGCGTCGGCGTCCAGACCGCGGTCGGCGATGAACACCGGCACCACCGGGTGCCCGCAGTCGGCCAGCGCGCGCAGCAGCGGCGCGGCGCCGGCGCTGCGCGTGATGCCGACCTTGACGTAGTCGACACCGCAGGCAGCCACCGCGTGCACCTGCGCCAGGACCGGTGCCAGCGGTCGCATCGGCAGATCGCCGATCGTGGCGCTCAGCGGCAACCGGATGCCGCCGTTGCGCAGCGCGGCCACCACTGCGGCGATGGTGGCCACCGGCAGGCCGCCCAGGGCGCCGCCGCGCGGCTCCTTCAGGTCGATGAAATCGGCGCCACTGGCGGCGGCCAGCAGGGCCTCGGCGACATCGCGCACGCTGACCAGCATCTTCGTCATGCTTGCTCCTTGCGGTGGCGGGCCACCGCTGTGGTGAGCCAGCCCCAGGCTTCGTGTTCGGCGGGGCCGGCGGTCTTGTCGATGGCGATCTGCAGATAGGCCATTTCGCTGTCGACCTTGGACAGCGGCAGCATGTGCAGGCGGCTCACCAGCACGGCGGCCTCCAGCACTGCGGCCTGCGCCCGATTGAAGCCGACGAACTGCGCATGCTGCACCGCGTGCACCCGCGCCATGCGCAGGCGCGGGCGCTGCGCGTCGTCCTGGTGCTCGGCCAGGCACAGTTCGACATGGCTCAGCGCGGCCTGCAGGCGCACACCGGGAATGCGCTCGGCGGCCAGCGTCGGCCAGTCGCGGCGCCCGGTGACACAGCCGGCAAAGACGCGTGTGTCGACGACGATATTGAGCACCGCATGCCCGCTGGTGACGATGTTGTCGTGTGTGGTCGACGGCTTGAAGGGCATCAGGATGACGTCGCCCTGCTGGTAGCGCACCCCCATCGGCGCCACATGCGGCCGGCCTGTCGGCGAGAGCGTGGTCACCACGGTCTCGTGGATGACGTCATTCATCGGCGGACGGCTTGGTTGCGGGCCGGACGCGGCCTGCGGTCCGCGTCGAGCCAGGCGCGCACCAGGCGCCGGTGTCCAGCGGCGCCGGCTCGGCGGCGCAGCCCCAGTCCAGCGGCTGGTCCTGCACGTAGCGTTTGCCCAGGCGCCAGGCGATCTCGGCGTGGGCCAGTTCCACGCCCATGTAGAACGCGTGGCTGGCATCGCCTTGCAGCCCCAGCTGCGGCCAGAGCGCGAAAGCGCCCTGCCCCAGGCGCAGGCCGTCGCGGTTGTAGACATGCAGGCCCTGTGCCGACACCTGGACGCGGAAGTTGGGGTCGCGCACGGCCGCGGCGGTGCTGGCGATCTCGTCGGGGGTGTCGGGAAACGGGTGCTTGGCATGCACCGTCATCAGCCGGTCGCTCAGGCCCTTGGGCAGCATCCGGTGCCGCTTCGCGGCATGCATGATGCGACGCGCCCAGTCGACCTCACGCACGGCGCAGCGGGCATGGCCGCTGACCTCGGTGGTCAGCACCGCCGACACGTCCAGCTCGGCGCAGATGCCCAGCAGCAGCGCGTTGATGCCGCTGGTGTCGGCTTCGGTCAGCTCGGTGAGGTTGCCCACGCCCATCATGATGGCGATGTCGGGAAAGCGCTCACGCAGCCGCTGGTAGCGCACGATCGACGCGGTGAAGCCGAACGGAATCGGGTCGAGGATGGCATCGGCCAGAAAGCGCCGGCCGCGCTGCTGCAGCGTCAGCACGGCCTGGTGCAACGAGTCCTCGTCGCCGGGTTGACGCGCAATCAGCACCGGCGTTGCCGCCACTTCGTCGGCCACCCAGAGCGTGTCGAGTGTCAGGCTCAGCAGGTAGTCGGCACCGGCGCGGCCACCGCGCAGAAGCTCCTGCACATCGACCGAGTCGACGCTGACGGCCAGGCCCGCAGCCTTCAGTGCCTGCACGGCTTCGCCCAGATGCCCGAACGGCGTCTCGGGCAGGCAGCCCAGGTCGATCACGTCGGCGCCGGCTGCCGCGAATTGCCGGCCGCGCTCGACGATCTGCGCCACCGTGAGGCGCGGCGCGTCGACGATCTCGGCGAAGATGGCCGTGGCGTGCGTGTCCAGTGCCACACCCTGGGCTTCGCGGTTGAAAAAGCCCGGCAGGTCCTTCAACTCCTCGGGCCCGCGCTGCACCGCCACGCCGAAGTGCTGCGACAAGGCCTGCATGTCACCGCGGCAGCGCCCGGGCACGATGATGCGGTCGGCCCGCACCGGTGTGGCCACGCGGCGCCGGATCATCTCGCCCGTCATCAGCGCGGCCACCTGCAGCCCGAGGTCGCGCGCCTCCCAGGTGAAGGGCGCGCCCTGCAGGCCCCGCAGCACATGTTCGAGACTCGGCAAAGCCAGGTGGCCGGTCAGGAAGACGATGTGTTCCATGCGAGGCCGAGTTGCTTCAGGCGAACATCGATCAGGGCTTCGAGTTCGGCCGGCGAGCACACGACCTGGCAATGGTCGATGCTGCGCAGGCGTTCGACATTGTCCAGCTCGATGCGCCGGGGCCGCAGCGTGACCCAATCATGCGGCGACTTCGTCACCACCACGGGCTCGGTGTCACAAGCAAACACGATGCCGGGGATGCCCAGCTTGCCGGCCTGCGCGAACATGTTGGTCGGCAGGGTGTCGCTGACGCCGTAGGCGCACTTGGCCACCGTGTTGCTGGTGGCCGGAGCGACCACCACCGTGTGGTAGACACCGTCGTAGAGCATGCCCACCGGCACGCCGCTGGCCGTCTTGTCGCGAAAGACACGGAAACGCAGCTTCAGCGCCTCGATGTGGAGCTTGTAGATCTCCAGCACCTCTTCGCCAGCGGCAGACAGCAGCAGGTCCACCGCCGGCAGCCGTGCGGCCAGCGCGATGCATTCGTCCAGACCGTGGCCCGAGCCGGTGATGCACCATGCGAAGCGCGAACGCGGCGCCTGAGCGGGCCAGGCGCAATGGTCGTCGTCGGCCGGCTGCGGCACCTCAGTCAGGGTGCGAGATCTCGATGTGCAGCTTGTGCAGCTTGCGGTACAGGGTGTTGCGGCTGACATCGAGCGCCTTGGCGACATTGCTCACGTTCCAGCGATGCTGTTCCAGCATTTGTATCAGCACCCCACGCTCGTTGGCCTGGATCGGGTTGAGCTTCAACGGCACGGTCTCGTCATCGCCGCCATCCGCGCCGGCCGCGCTTTCCTGCACGCACGGTGCAGGCACCATGCGGGCGGCGGCGGCGAGTGAGGGCAGGTGTTCGCGTGTGATCGGTTTGCCGTCGGCCAGCGCCGCAGCGCTGCGAAGCACGTGGCGCAGCTGGCGGATGTTGCCTGGCCAGGCGCACTCCATCAGCAAACGGTCGGCCTCGGCACTGAGCACACCGCTGCTGCCGGCCTCGGCGGCCAGCATGGCGCGGATCAACTCGCGCTTGTCGCTGCGCTCGCGCAGCGGCGGCAGTTGCAGTTCGATGCCGGCCAGGCGGTAGTACAGGTCTTCGCGGAAGCGCCCTTCGCGCACCAGCAAGGGCAGCTGCTGGTGGCTGGCGCTGATGAGCTGGAAGTCGACGGCGTGCGTCTCTTCGGTGCCCAGGGGCGTGACCTGGCGTTCGTCCAGCACACGCAGCAGCCGCGCCTGCAGTTCCAGCGGCATGTCGGCAATCTCGTCGAGAAACAAGGTGCCACCATCGGCTTGCAGGATCTTGCCGCGGCGGCCGCTGCGCTGGGCACCGGTGAAGGCACCGGCGCGGTAGCCGAAGAGTTCGGATTCGATCAGCGTCTCCGGCAGACTGGCGCAGTTCACGGCGACGAAACTGCCGCCGGCATGGGGGCTGGCGTCGTGCACAGCGCGCGCGAACACCTCCTTGCCCGAGCCGGTTTCTCCGCAAAGCAGCACCGGCGTTGCGCGTGCGATCACGCGGCGCGCGGTCTCGAGGTGGGCGACCAGCCGCGTGTCTCTGAAGGTGGTTGCAGCGCCGCTGTTGGCGCCGGCAGTGGCCGAGCGCGGCCGCTGCGCGACAGCCGGCAGCGCGCCCGATGCCAGCGGCATGGCGCGCAGGCCCTGCGGCGCGTCGGATGCCGGACGCCGGGCCACGGCGAAGAAGCGCAGCGCGGCGTTGGCGCGGTAGGTCACCACCGGATGGAACGACGACGACAGGCTGCGCTGCAGCATGTCTTCGAGCGAGGTCTGGAACAGGTCCTCGATGCGGCGCGAGCGCACCTCGTCCATCGAATGCAGGCCCAGCTGGAACATCGCGCTGCGATTTGCCGCCAGGATGCGCCCGTCGTCGCCCACCGCGAGCCTGCCTTCGTGCAGCGTGTAGACGAACTCCGGCCGGCTGTGGAAGTGCAGCGGGTGGGCATTGCCGAACTGCTTGTCGATGAGTCGGTTCTCGATCATCCGCGCCGTCATGCCCAGCAGCACCAGCAGGTGCTGCTGCATCAGCGTGGATCGGCTGGTGATGTCGAGCGCGCCAGCGATCTGCCCCGACGGGTCATAGACGGGCACGGCCGAGCAGGTGAGCTGCGTGAACTGGCTGAAGAAGTGATCCTCGCGGCGGATCGACACCGGCCCGCCGGCCGCCAGGCAGGTGCCCATGCCATTGGTGCCGGCCTCGGTTTCGCCCCAGGCGCCACCGCAGCGCAGGCCCAGCGGTGCCACCTCGGCGGCGAACTCCGGGGACGACACCATGTGCACGATGACACCGTCGGTGTCGGTCAGCACCACGGCAGACTCGCTGTCGGCGAGTTGCTGGTACAGCGTCGTCATCTCGTAGCGTGCGCACTCGATGACATCAGCGCGCCGCGCGCAACGCGCTTCCAGCGCCACGCGCTCCAGGATCGACGGCGCGCGCAGCGTGTCCGGGTGCAGCTGATATTCGTCAAGGCAGCGGGTCCAGGACCGCGCGACGACCTCATTGCACAGTTCGGTGAGCCCGTGGCGCACGACGTCCAGAACCCGATCAGCATGCCGGTCACGGCCTGACAACAAAGATGACATGCGACTCTCCCAGTGCACTCGCAAACCCCAGGAGCGCGAACGACCCGATCCGGAGCGCTGATTCTGTTCCTCGGCAAGGGCGGGCCACCCCCGGTGAAACACCGGGGCCGGAGTTGCCCTGGCTCACAATCTGCAGGGCAGTGCTGGAGCAAGACGCCGCATTCCCCTCGAACAGGAGCCCGCATTGACACCCAGCACCCGCGCCCGCGCCCAACCCACCCCAGCGACCATGGATGTGATCTTCATCGAGGGGTTTCGCGGCGAGACCATCATCGGCATCCACGACGGCGAGTTCGACCGGCCGCAGCCGCTGATCATCGATGTGCAGGCCGGCCTGCCGCATGCCCGCGCGTGCGACACCGACCGCATCACCGACACGATCGACTATGCGCTGGTGCGCCTGCGCCTGCAGCGCCTGCTCGCCGAGCATCGCCTGCAGTTGCTGGAGGCCTTCGCCGAAGCTGTGGCCGACATCCTGCTCGACGAGTTCGGCGCCAGCTGGGTGGGCGTGCGCGTGGTCAAGCCGAACAAGTTCGACGATGTGCAGGCGCTCGGCGTGCAGATCGAACGCACGGCCGCGCCGCACGCTGCGCAGGGCCGCAGTGCGGCGGTGCTGCAACTGCTGGCCAGCGGCATGGTGCCTGGCGGGAACTGAGGCCGGCCGTCAGCGCTTGCAACCGCTTGCAACCGCCTCCAACCGGGCTTGCGCCCGTCACGCAGCCGGCAGCACAGTGACGCGCGCCGCCGGGGTGAACCGCGTCGCGGGCTCAGGCGGCAGCGAATGGATGCGCGGCCGAGCCCTTCTTGGCCAGCACTTCGGCTGCCGTCGGCGAGCCGGCGACGGCGCGCTTGATTGATTCCTTGACGGCCTGGTAGTTGTAGTCCTGGATCTTCTTGTCGTCGGCAGCGAGCCAGTGGATGAAGACGCCAACACAGACGAAGAGGTTGTCAGCCTCGTCGGCGGGGATGGTGCCGTCTTCCACGCAGTCGGCCACGGCCATCGCCACGCCGCGCTGCGCCGGGCCGAACATCTGTACCGCCTGTTTGGCGCCCTTGATCGTGACCTTGTTGAACATCACGGTTGCCGGCTTGGTCAGCAGGTTGGGTGCAACCACCGCGAGCAGCGAAGTGAAACCGTCCTTGTTGTTGACGAGTGCATTGGCGAATGCGGACTCCGCCGGGCTGCCGCGCGGCCCGATGATGAGGTCGATGTGGGCCACCTCGTTGCCTTCGCCGACGAGCGACTCACCGACCAGCATGCGATCAATCTTTGCCATGGTTGGGTTGACTCCTTTTGTGCTTGTGACTGACGATCAGGACACGGGCCGGACGGCCAGCGCCTGTCGCAGGTATCACATTCCGTGCCATCACCTCCGGCCTCACCCCGGACAATGCGGCGCCAGGCCGGCGATCATCAACGTGGCCACGGTGAGATCGGCGCTCGTGCCCGGGTTGACCCCGCCGGCCTTGAGTTCGCCATCCCAGACGGCGAACGCGGGGTCGGCGTCCCAGCTGCTCGCGCCGGGCCCACGCTCGCGCCAGCCCTGCGCCACCGCCATGACATTCTGTGCCACGGCCTCGCCTTGTTTTCGAACAATGTGTGAATCGGGGCGGGTGGCCAGCAGCAGCAGGTACAAGGCCTGCACTGCGGCCACCGTGGTGGCGTCGGGGCGGCTGCCGGGCGCCAGCGCAGGCAGCGAAAACCCGCAGGGCATGGCGGGCAGCGCCAGGTCGAAGATCTCCGCGAAACCATCGCGGTATTGGCGCGCGATGCGGTCGCGCTCGGCCGCCAGCGCCATGGCCGCACGCAGGTCGACGCTGGGCGCGTCGTGCACGTCCTGGCTGGGGGCGTGGCCCAGCCCGCCGGGTTGCGCCAGCGCGATGGCACGGAAGGCTGCGGCGGCATCATCCAGCGTCAGGCCGGCGAGCACACGCTCGAGCGATTCACGCAGCGGCAGTGCCAACTGCTCCGCAGCGCAGGCGATCGGTGCGCACAGCAGCAGGATGCCCAGGTTGGTGTTGCAGCCCACCGCCGCCCGCGTCGCCACCACAGCGGCTTCGATGCGGCTGCCGACGCCGCGCCCCGGCGCGAACAGCGCGTTGGCGGCGGCCTCGGCGCTGGCGATGAACTGCGCTGCCTGCATGCCATGGCCCGGCGCGTCAAGGCTGACGTTGCCGGGTTTTCGCACCGCCACGTCGAGCGCGCAGGCGCGCACAAAGGCCTGGCGGGGTGTCATTGCAGCGGTGTCAGGCCCGCCGTGCGCGGCCGGCCTGCGCGAGCTTGCGGTCGAACAGGTCGTCGACAAGGGTGCGCGCGATGTTGAACGGCGTGACACGCTGCAGGCCCTGCCAGGCGGCCACACCGTTGACTTCGATGACCTGGATCTCGCCACCGGCGGCGGGCATCAGGTCGACGCCCGCGTAGTCCAACTCCAGCGCCTGCGCGGCGCGTTCGGCAACCTGGGCCAGTGCCGGCGTCAGCACGGCCGGCAGCGGCCGCGCGCCCTGCGCGATGTTGTGCACCCAGTGCGCGCTGACGCGGCGCATCGCCGCCATCGCGCGCCCGCCGATGACAAGCACGCGCCAGTCGAAGCCTGGCTGCTGCTGCGGCGCGATGAAGCGCTGCAGGTAGGCCAGGCCGCCGAAGTCCTGCCCCAGCGCCGGCAGCGGCACATGCACGCCGTCGACACAGCCCACCCGCTGCAGGCCCTTGCCCTGCGAGCCGAACAGCGGCTTGAGCACCAGCGCGTGGCCGCACGCGCTGTCGCGCGTGACGATGCGCTGCGCCTGCGCCAGCGATTCGGTGGCCCAGGTCGGCGGCGACGGCACGCCGGCCGCGCGCAGCCGCAGGCTGGTCATCGCCTTGTCGACGCTGCGTTCGATGGCACGCGCGTCGTTGTAGACCGCAACGCCGAGCGCGCGCAGCGCATGCAGCACCGTCAGGCGCTTGGTCACCTGCTCGAAGCTGCCGCCGGCGATGCCCCGCACCAACGCCGCATCCGGCAGCCCGCGGCCGAAGCCCGGGAGCACCAGGCCATGCCAGCTGGCGGCCGTGTCGACGTGGCAGTCGGCCAGGTCGATGCAGCGCCCCAGCGCACCACGCGCGCGCAGCGCCGCCTGCAGCTGGCGTGTGTGCCAGCCGGTCTCGTCGGCGAAGATCGCGACCTTCATGCCCGGCATCAGGCCTCTTGCAGCCAGAGCCGCTGCAGCAGCGCCATCTCCAATGCGCCGGCATGCCAGGTGTTGCCGCTGTCGAGGTTGCTGACCCAGACCTCGGCCGGCGCAAACAGCGCCGGGTCGATCTTGTAGAAGTCGAAGCCGGCAGACTGGAACAACTCGGCAAATGAACGCCCGAACGCGGCCGCATTGCGCGACGGCAGCTGGCGCGCCAGCGCACGTGCGGCCGCGTCGTCGCCACGCACGCTGAGATGCACCTGGCCGCCGTAGAGGATGGCGTCGTTGGTGCGGCCCATGGCCTGCACGCCGTCGGGGCTGGGCGCTGGCAACGGCGCGCTGGCAGCGCCGCCGACGATGTTGGCCAGCGCAAAGCCGAGCTGGTGCGCCTTGTGCAACGCCACCTCGAGCACCCGCGCCACCACCTGCGTGGTGCCGGCCAGGCTGGTGGTGGGCGTGATGATCAGGGTCAGCTGCTGCGGCGCCAGGTTGCAGTCGCGCAGCAACTTGTCGATGATGACCTGTGGCGCGTCGCGGTCGACCTCCAGCACCAGCACGCCGCAGGCGGCGTGGTCGCGGTAGCCGATTTCGGCGAACAGGCTCTCCTTGGCCGCCAGCGCACGCGCCGGGCCCGAGCCGAGCGAGAAGAACTTGCGCGCGCCCGTCTCTTGCTTGCTCGCGGCCAGGCTCCAGCCGGCGTACTGGCTGCCCAGGCAGGCCAGCACCGGCTGCGCACTGCTGACGTCGAGCCAGGTCGGCCAGCCGCTGGCTGCCGTGCCCGCACGCAGGCGCACCCGGCCGAGGCCGCCCATGCAGATCTCGGCAATCAGCAGGCCGGCCTGCACGCTGCCGCGCGCCGCCAGGCCGGCGTCGACGATGCAGACACCGCTGTGCTCGTGCCGGACCTGCACGGCCAGCGCCTCTGCCGTGGCCAGCAGTTGCTCGACCCGCGGCCGGGCCAGCGCGTTCACGCTCAGGGTCATGGCGTCGTCTCCAGCGAACGCACCAGTGTGTCGCGCCGCGCCTGCAGGCGCCCCAGCACTTCGGCAGCGCTGCGGCCCGATGCACTGACGCTGCACAGCGGGTCGCCAGCGGCGAACTGCTGGCCAGCGGCCGGCAGGTCGTGGGTGTCGGGCAGCGCGGCCAGCGCACTGGCCATCGGCAGATCCAGCCGCACCGGCTGGGGCGCGAAGACGATCTCGTGGCCGCGCACCACGGCGCACACTGCCGGTGGCGCAGGCAGGTCGCCGTGCAGGCAGGCGCGCACATGGGCAGCCATCGGCTGCCAGTGCGGGTAGAGCGCCAGGCTGGCCGGCGGCCGGGGATTGACTTCGAGCACGCGCACGCGGTCGGCATCGAGCAGGAAGTCCAGACTCGCCAGGCCGCGCAGCGCCATGCCTTCGGCCAGGGTGCGCAGAATCGTCTGCAGGCGCAGCAACACGCCGCCCGCCACCGGCAGCGGCCCGATGACGCCGCGAAAGGCATAGGGCGATGCGCCCAGCGCGCACACGATCTGCTGGTTCACGCCCAGCAGCCGCACCGCGCTGCCATTGGCCACGAAGGTGGCCGACATCGGCTGACCGGCGCATTCGCGCTGCAGGTACTGGCCGGGTGCCAACGACTCTGGCTGGCCCGGCACGGCACGCCGAATGTGCCAACCGCCGCTGCCGTGAAAGTCCTTCAGAAGCCAGGCGCTGCCGTCGGCCGCAGGAGACAGGCGCACTGGCGGGTGTTCGATGGCGTGCTCATCGAGGAAGGCGAAGAACTTCGCCGGGTCACGCAGCCGCGCCACCGCCTCGGGGGTGGTGCCGATCAGCGGCAGCACCTCGGCACCGCGCGCCAGCAGTGCGCACCGGCCTTCAAAGCCACCGCCGGCCACCCAGCCGACCACCCCGCCCTGGCGCGCCAGCAGGGCCAGCGTCGCCAGCACACGGCCGCCGTCGATCTGCAGGCGCGCGGGCTCGCCGATGCCAAACCAGCGTGAGGCCGCAGCACAGGTGTCGACGTCACCGAAGAGGTCCAGCGCCACCACCTCGAAGCCGTCAGACACTGCGGCTTCGGCCATCAAACGCGCCGACAGCCCGGCCACGGCCAAGGTGGTCATCGCTGGCTCAGAGGGTGTTGACGAGATGAATGGCACCCGCGCCGTGGGGGGGCCGGGGGGGGGGGGTGGGGGGGGGCGGGCCCCCCGCCGGGGGGGCGGGGGGGGGGGGCCACCCCCCCCCCCCCCCCGGGGGCCCCCGCCCCCCCGGGGGGGGGGCC
>JANNMP010000798.1:0-3367 GCA_031398015.1 Burkholderiaceae bacterium | reverse complement strand
CCGCAGCGCTCAGGCCAGTTTATCGGCAGCGCGGCTGCGGCGGCCCCACCCATGCAGGGCGTGCGCGGCGGGCCCGGCGGGGCTGGCATGTGCCGGCGCATCTGCCAGCGCATCCGCCAACGCAACTGCCAACGCAACTGCCAACAATTGCCGCGAATATCCAATCCGGCGCAGTGGGCCCCGGATTGAGGGGGTGGGAAGGTCGGTCGAATCATCCGTGATCGCAGAAAATGTGGCTGTCGAAGTTACTGACGCCTGTGCCCCAGCTGGTTTTGCTGGCGTATCACAATTGAACGCAAGTGCTTGACCGAGTTCATGTATTTGGCCTCATCAGGCTGTGGCGCAGGTCTTGTTTGAAGTATTTTTGAAATGGCCGGGCCCCGCTCGGCGCAACCCAGATGACCAAAACCATGCAAACCGAGAAATCAACGCCGCCAGTTCCGTCTGAGGATTGCGTGCCATCCGTCACGGCTGCCGCAGTGGCTGGCGATACGCTGGCCCGTCGGCGCCTGCTGCTGCGCGGCTTGGGCAAAGGGTCGGCCGTGGTGGCGGCACTGGTGCCGATCCAGAGCATTGCGGCGATTCAGTTCGGGCCGCAGCTGTGCACCGTCTCGGGCATCCAGTCGAATGTCGGCTCGGGGCGCACCGGTGGCACCACCGTCAACTGTCAGGGGTTCAATCCCAGCCATTTCCTCATTCTTTCCAACTGGCCAGGCTATGTGCAGGGCAACGGCGGTTCGCCTGGCAGCGCATCGTTTTTGGTGGGTGCAACGACCCGCACCAACTCCAGCAGGTTCGATGCCGTGTTCGGCAGCGGCAGCAACACGCAACTCGACAACCTGTTCATTGGCAACAATCCAAGCGCCCAGACGCTCAGCGAGCGGGTCTGGGCAGCGGCGCTGCTGAGCGCTGTCAAGAAGCTGGCAGCCGGCCTCGGGCCCACGGCCTCCGCCACGTTGGGTTACTTCCCCTACACGCCGACCGAAGTGATCGACCTGTACAACTCCAACCGCAAGATCGAAGCCGAGGCCTTCTTCAAGGGCTACGTGTCGCAGGTGGCCTGAGCCACTGGCAGCAACCGCTGCGTGCCAGCGCACGGGGTCAAATGCATCATCTGACAGCGCATGACGGCTGAACGCTGGGTTCTCAACCCGCAGCTGGTGCTGCACTGGCGCCAGATCGACGGCGAGTGGCTGCTCTACGACGATCTCTCTGGGGCCACGCATATGATCGATCACCTCAGCGCTGCCGTGCTGACTTGTTTCGAGTCCCGCGTGCCACAGGACATGAATGATCTGATCGCCCAATTGGCCACCGACCTGGCGTTGGATGTGACGCCCGCGTTGGCTGCGGCGGTGGTCCAGCAGTTCCTGGCCCTGGACATGTTGTTGCCCGAGATCCGCGCTGCGTCGGTGCATGCTGCTGCATGAACTGACGGACCGTCAGCGTTTGCAGCGCCTGCGGGGCGATGGGTTGGGCCTGCGCACTGGGCCGTTCAGCTTTCGCATCCGCTCGCGTTTGGCGCACATCGACCAGGGTCTGGCCTTGCTGTATGCGGCCAATGCGCTGGCCGACGATGCCGGCTTCATCGACTTCGATCTGAGCCTCGAACCAGCCGGTGGGCTGCGCCGCTGGCTGCGGCCGCAGGCGCGGTTTGTCTTCGACGGCCAGTCGCCATTCGAGCCGTTGCCGGCCGACCATGCCTACCCACTGCTCGAATGGTCGATGAACTGGTGCATCTCGGCCCACATCCATGACCAGGTGCTGCTGCATTCGGCGGTGGTCGAGCGCCATGGCATGGCCGCCGTGCTGCCGGCGCCGCCCGGCTCGGGCAAGAGCACGCTGTGCGCCGGGCTCATCCACCGCGGTTGGCGCCTGTTGTCGGACGAACTGGGCATGGTGTCGATGGACGACGGCCTGCTGACGCCGCTGGTGCGGCCGGTGAGCCTGAAGAACGAATCGCTGGCGGTGATCCAGCGCTTCGTGCCGCAGGCGGTGTTCAACCGGGTGTCGGTGGGCACCAGCAAGGGCAGCGTCACGCACATGCGCGCGCCGGCTGAGCATGTGGCCAGGGCGCATGAGCGGGCCCGCCCGCGCTGGCTGGTGTTTCCGCGCTACCTGGCCGGCGCGGCGCCCACCATGGCCGCGCGCAGCCGGGCCAGCAGCATGATCGAGCTGGGCCGCAATGCCTTCAACTACAGCGCGCTGGGCCGGCGCGGGTTCGACACCTTGGCCGATCTGGTCTGCGCCTGCGACTGTTACGACTTCAGCTACAGCAACCTGGACGATGCGGTGCGCTGCTTCGACGCGCTGGCCGCGCAGGCGGTGGCATGACGCAGCCTGTGCTCGCCCAGGGTGACGTGCTGAGCCCGCTGTGGCGCCACCCGCGCCAGGCACCCAGATTGAACGTGCGCCAGTGGGAGCTGTTGATCGGCCAGGCGCGCCAATCGCATCTGCTGGCGCGGCTGGCACAGCTGATCGTCGACCTGCGCATCGAAGACCAACTGCCCGCCGGCGCCTGGCGCCATCTGCAACCGGCGCTGACCTGGGTGGCGCGCCAGCGTTTGGCGGTGCACTGGGAGCTGGACTGCCTGTCGCGCGCGCTGGCAGCGGTGCCCACCCCGGTGGTGCTGCTCAAAGGGGCGGCCTACCTGATGGCCGAGCTGCCACCGGCGCGCGCGCGAATCTTCTCCGACATCGACATCCTGGTGGACCGCCGGCACATCGACGCGGTCGAATCGGCGCTGCTGGCCGCCGGCTGGATCTCGCAAGAGCTGGACGCGTACAACCAGCGCTATTACCGGCAATGGATGCACGAGCTGCCACCGGTGCGGCATGTCAAGCGGGGGTCGGTGATCGACATCCACCACACCATCACCCCGCCCACCTCGCGCTTTGCAGTGGACGGCGCGCTGCTGCTGCAGCGCAGGCGGCCGTTGGCGCCGGGCAGTGCGCTGGCGGTGCTCGACCCGGTGGACATGGTGCTGCACAGCGCGGTGCACCTGTTCCAGGAAGGCGAGTTCGACCACGGCCTGCGTGACCTGCTCGACATGGACGATCTGCTGCTGCACGCCGCTGCGGCTGGCGCCGACTTCTGGCCCAGCCTGTTTGCGCGTGCCCAGGCGCTGCGCTTGCAGGTGCCGCTGTACCACGCGCTGGTGCATGTGCAGCGGCTGTTTGGCACCGCGCCGCCGCCGCAGCTGGCAAGCCAGGTGCAGGCGCTGCAGCCCAATGCGCTGTCGCGGCTGAGCATGGGCTGGCTGTTGCGCCATGCGCTGCGCCCCATGCACCCCAGTTGCAACGCGCCTGGCACCGGCCTGGCGCGGCTGCTGCTGTATGTGCGCTCGCACTGGCTGCGCATGCCGCC
>JANNMP010000756.1:0-1773 GCA_031398015.1 Burkholderiaceae bacterium | reverse complement strand
CACGCTCGACCTGTTCCCCGGCCACCCGGTGGGCGCGCAGCGCCACAACGGCTTCCTGAAGGGCTTTGGCCTGGCCGCGCCCGACGCCAAGAGCAACGAGCTGGGCAAGGCCGCCGAAGTGGTGTGCATGGCCGACAGCTTCGGTGACCGCGCCAAGGGCCAGACCGCGATGGAGAACTGCCTGCAGAAGGCCGGTGACGTGAACGTGGTCTACACCATCAACGAGCCCGCCGCCGCCGGTGCCCACAACGCGCTGAAGAAGGCCGGCAAGGACAAGGGCGTGATCATCGTCAGCGTTGACGGCGGCTGCGCCGGCATTGCCGATGTGGGCAGCGGCGTGATCGCCGCCACCAGCCAGCAATATCCGCTGAAGATGGCGGCGATGGGCGTGGAAGCGGGTGTCGAGTACGCCAAGACCGGCAAGAAAGTGGCCGGCTACACCGACACCGGCGTGACCCTGATCGCCACCAAGGCCATGGCTGGTGTGGACAGCAAGGATCTCAAAACCGGCACCGATCTTTGCTGGGGAAAGAAGTAAGGCCTTGACGCAGCCCGGCCTGGCCCGGGTTGCGTCACTTGCCTGACCTGACGTCCGCGCCGTTGGCGCGCCCCCACCCCACCGAGGCTGTTGCCATGAAGCTTCCTCCGATCGGCCAACTGGGCCCGTTCATCGCGCTGGTGATTGCCTGCGCGTTCTTCGCCACCCAGAGCAGCAACTTCCTGACCGGCGCCAACCTGAGCCTGATCCTGCAGCAGGTGATGGTGGTGGGCGTGATCGCGATCGGCCAGACGCTGATCGTGCTGACCGCCGGCATCGACCTGTCGTGCGGCATGGTGATGGCCCTGGGCAGCATCGTGATGACCAAGCTGGCGGTTGAAGCCGGCCTGCCGGCGCCGCTGGCTGTGCTGCTGGGCATCACGGTCACAGCCGGCTTCGGGCTGATCAACGGCCTGCTGGTCACGCGCGTCAAGCTGCCGCCGTTCATCGTCACGCTGGGCACGCTGAACATCGCGTTTGCCATCACCCAGCTCTATTCCAACGCCCAGACGGTGACCGACGTGCCGCCGATGATGACTTGGCTGGGCAACACCTTCCCCGTCGGCGGCACCGAGGTCGGCTTTGGCACGGTGCTGATGATCTTGCTGTACCTGGGCGTTTGGTTCTGGCTGCGTGAAACCGCCGCCGGCCGCCATGTCTACATGGTGGGCAACAACCCCGAGGCCACCCGGCTGGTGGGCATCCCCACCGACCGCGTGCTGCTGGGCGTGTATGTGCTGGCCGGCGTGTTCTACGGCATCGCCGCGCTGTTGAGCGTGGCCCGCACCGGCGTCGGTGACCCCAATGCCGGCCAGACCGAGAACTTAGACGCCATCACCGCCGTGGTGCTGGGTGGCACCAGCCTGTTCGGCGGCCGCGGCGTGATCCTGGGCACCCTGGTGGGCGCGGTGGTGGTGGGCGTGCTGCGCAACGGCCTGACGCTGATGGGCGTGGCCTCGGTCTACCAGGTGCTGATCACCGGCATCCTGGTGATCGCCGCCGTCGCTGTTGACCAGTTGTCCCGCAAAGGTGCGCGCTGACATGGCCCACCCCCGCAGCGCCTTCGGCGCTCCCCCTCAAGGGGGCAACGCCGGTGGCCCGGCAAAGCCGGTTCCACGGCGTTCGCTTGGTCAGGCCACCACCCGCCAGCTTCACTGATGTCATTCAGAGGAACACGACCATGACAAACCACAACTACGTGATGCAGGCCACCGGCCTGGTCAAGCGCTACGGCC
>JANNMP010000076.1:0-9126 GCA_031398015.1 Burkholderiaceae bacterium | reverse complement strand
CGCGCTACACCGAGGCCGATGTGATCGTGGTCGGCCTGATCGGCGAGCGTGGCCGCGAGGTCAAGGAGTTCATCGAGGACATCCTCGGCGCCCAGGGCCTGGCGCGCAGCGTGGTGGTGGCCGCCCCGGCCGACGCGCCACCGCTGGTGCGCATGCAGGGCGCCACCTATGCCACCGCCATTGCCGAGCACTTCCGCGACCAGGGCCGCCATGTGCTGCTGCTGATGGACAGCCTGACGCGCTATGCGATGGCGCAGCGTGAAATCGCGCTGGCCATCGGCGAACCCCCCGCCACCAAAGGCTACCCACCCAGCTGCTTTGCCAAGCTGCCGCAACTTGTGGAGCGCTCTGGCAATGGCCTGAACGGCGTCGGCTCGATCACCGCGTTTTATACCGTGTTGAGTGAAGGCGACGACCCGCAAGACCCGATTGCCGACGCCGCGCGTGGCATCCTGGACGGGCACATCGTGCTCAGCCGTGCGCTGGCCGAGGCGGGCCACTACCCGGCCATCGATGTGGAGAAATCGATCTCGCGGGTGATGGGCAATGTCAGCCCGCGTGAGCAGGTCGAGCTGGCCCGCCGCGCGCGCGCCATGCTGGCCAAGCTGGCCAAGGCGCAAGACCTGCTGCAGCTTGGCGCCTATCAGAGCGGGCACGACGCCGAGCTTGACCTGGCGCTGCAACTGCAGCCGCAGTTGCAGGCCCTGCTGCAGCAAGACATGCACGCGCCGGCACCACTGGCACAAAGCCGGGCCCAGTTGGCGCGGGCACTCGGCGGCACGGCCCCGGCCTGACCACCATGGCCGAGCCCACCAGCCTGCTGCTGGCCCTGCTGCAGCGCGCCCAGGCCGAGCGTGACAGCGCCACATTGGCGCTGCGCCAGGCCGAGGCGCTGCTGGCCCAGGCCGACGCACAGGCCCAGGCACTGCACGGCTACCGGCAGGACTTTGACCAACGCTGGACGGCGCATTTCCAGCACGCGGGCACGGCCACGCTGCTGCAATGCCAACATGGCTTCGGCCAGCGGCTGACCCAGGCCATCGGCCACCAGCAGGGCCAGGCCCAGCAACTGGCCAACCGTGTGCAGCAGTCACGCAGCCTGTTGCTGCGGCGCGAGCAGCGTGTGGCCGCGGTGCAAAAGCTGCTGCAGCGCCGCCACGCCGCTGCGCAGGCCAGCGACAACCAGCGCGACCAGCGCCACACCGACGAAGCCGCACAACGCGCCAGCCGCGCGCTGCACCGCCAACCCAGCCCGGTGGACCCGGCTGGCTGAGATCGCTCCGACGAAAGCCCGACCATGCGCAGCCTGCTGACCCGTTTGCAACCCGGCCACGGCCTGCCGCTGGCCGAGGCCAGCGCGGTGCCGCCGCGCGCGGCCGCTGCCAGCGGGCGCGGCTTCGGCGCGCTGCTGCTGCGCCAGGCTGCTGCCAAGGGCCCGCCGCTGCAAACACCACCACGCCACCTGCATGCCTTGCCGCCGGCTGCCAACGGCCGCGCCCACAACGGCAGTGACACCGCCACCAGCACCGCCCAGTGGGCGTTGGGGCGCACGACGCTGCAGCCTGGCGCGCCGGACCTGGCCAGTGCCAGTGCCAGTGCCAGTGCCAGTGCCAACCTGGCACTGCCAACCGCCGCCAAGCCTGCCCAGGCAACTGATGTCTTGCCCGGTGTGGTGCCCGGTGTGGTGCCAGGCCCGGTGCATGCGGTGGTGTCGGGCGCCGTGGTGCCGGTGCGGGCGACAGCAACGCTGCCTTTGACAGCGCCGGCTTTGGTGCCCAACAGCACGGCGCTGGCAACGTCCAGCAGCCCACCGCTACCAGCGGCTGGCCAAGCTGCCACCGCGCCCACAACACCCACCATGGCGACCCCGTCAGCGGCCACGCCCATGCCCACGCCCACAAGCGTTGCACAGGCGCCGCCCATGCAGCAGGCCGGCGGCACTGAGTCCGGCGGCGCCAGCCGGCCCAACCCCGCAAACCGTGGCCCGATCGATGTGCCCACCTCCCCAGGCCTCGCCACCGCCACCGCCACCGCCACCACCACTGGCTCGTTGACCAAGCCGGCGGCCAAGCCAGCCCCAGGCACCAGCGCCGCCCCGGCTGCCCACTTGGCGCCGACTGCAGCGGCGCAAACAGCAGCCAACGACACGCCGCTTGCCGAGCGTGCCGATGACAAGGTCAGCGACAGTGGCGACGCCCCAGCGCCCACCGATGCCAACAACCTGCCGCAGCCGCCGCCCCAGGCGCCTGGCCTGGCCATGCCAGGGCCGCTGACAGCCATCACCAGCACCGCCACAAACGGCAGCACGCCGGCTGACGCCCAGGCGGGCTCGGCGGCCACTGCAGTGCCCACGGCACCAGCATCGGCTGCTGCCAACGCCACCTCGGCCACCACGTCGGCCACCACCACAGCCACCACGGCCACCACCGTGGCCACAGCCGCAGGCAAGGCCAGCGCCAGCATGGCGGCCAGCGGCGCAGCGGCTGCCAGCGGCGCGGTGGCGCTGCCACCGTTGCCCACGCCAGGCCACGCAACCGACGCCAGCAACCAGCAGGGTTTGCAGCACATGCAAATACACGCGCATGCGCCAGGCCGCGACACAGCGCTGCCGGCGCAACCGCCACCAGACGTGCCCGCCAAAGCGCTGGCGGTGGTGGCTAATGCCAGCGCGGACGACTTTGCCAATGTCGGCGCCAATGTCGGCACCAACGCCAGCACCAGCGCCATGCCCGGCCTGACGCTGCCGGCGCCTGCGGCAGCCGCCGTTGGCGCCAGCCTGGCGGCCGAGGCGCGGCTGCCCCTGGCCCTGGACGACCCCGGCTTTGCCGCCGCCATGGGCACCCAGGTCAGCGTGCTGGTGCGCGACGGCGTGCAGACCGCCAACCTGCAACTGAACCCGCCCGAGATGGGCCCGGTGGCGGTGCAGATCATGCTGGACGGCCATGCCGCGCGGGTCGACTTTCAAGCCGACCTGGCGGCCACGCGGGCGGTGATCGACGCCTCGCTGCCAGCGCTGGCGGCTGCCTTGCAGGATGCCGGCTTCACGCTGTCGGGCGGTGGTGTGTTCCAGCAGGCACCCGGGCGCCAAGGCCAGGGTGAGCCGCCGCCAGCGCCGGGCCAGGCGCAGCCATCCAACAGCCCCGCCCGCCCAGGGCCCGGCGGGGCGGCGCCGGGCGTTGCGGCGCGCCTGCAGCGCGGCCTGGTCGACCTGGTGGCCTGAGCAGCGCAGAGGCAGCGCCAAGCGCCGCCATAACCCGGCGCATTGCCCCGCTGATCAGCGCTTCTGGGGTCGGGCCTGCTCCGAATAATCCAGCCACAGGGCCGCCCTGCCGGCGGCCCAGGAGAAGCCCATGTCTGCCGCACCCGCCGCCACTGCCGACGCCCCCGCCAAAGGCGGCAGCAAGAAGCTGATCATCATCATCGCTGCGGTGCTGCTGCTGGTGCTGGGCGGCGGTGGTGCAGCCATGCTGCTGCTGAAGAAGAAGCCCGCCGACGGCGACGAAGAGGGCGGCGACGGCCATGCCAAGGCCGAGGCGCATGAGCCCGCGCCCAAGGCGCGGCCCAAGCACGACGCCAAGAACCCGCCGGTGTTCCTGCCGCTGGACCCGTTCACCGTGAACCTGGCCGACCGCGAGAGCGACCGCTATGCCCAGGTGGGCGTGACGCTGGAGATCGAGGACGCCAAGGTGGGCGAGGAGATCAAGCTGTTCATGCCGGCCATCCGCAACAACATCCTGATGGTGCTGTCGCACAAGACCGCCGGGCAACTGCTCACCCGCGAAGGCAAGGACAAGGTGGCGCTGGCGATCCTGTACGCCGCCGTGCGCCCGCTGGGCTACGACGTCGAAGAAGACGAAGAAGACGAAGAACAGGCTGCCGCCGACGCGCCGAAGAAGAAGAAAAAGAAGAAGAAACGCGCACCGACGAATTTGCCGGTGACTGCTGTCCACTTCTCGAACTTCATCGTTCAATGAGCCTGCTGCCCGTCAACGCTGAGCCGGCATGAACCAGCAAATCCTGTCGCAGGACGAGGTCGATGCCCTCTTGCAGGGCATCACCGGCGAAAGCCAGAAGGTGGAGGCCGACGAGGTCAAGACCGAGGGCGTGCGCGACTACAACATCGCCAGCCAGGAACGCATCGTGCGTGGGCGCATGCCCACGATGGAGATCATCGGCGAGCGCTTTGCGCGCAACATCCGCCTGGGGCTGTTCAACCTGATCCGAAAAAGCGCCGAGGTGTCGATCGGCGGCGCCAAGGTGATCAAGTACAGCGCCTTCCTGCGCGAGATCGTGGTGCCGACCAACTTCAACATCGTGTCGGTCAAGCCGCTGCGCGGCAGCGGCATGGTGGTGTGTGACCCATCGCTGGTGTTTGCGGTGATCGACGCGCTGTACGGCGGCAACGGCAAGTACCACACCCGCATCGAGGGGCGTGACTACTCGGCCACCGAGCAGCGCGTGATCGAGCGCCTGGTCGGTGTGATCATCACCGAGTACAAGAAGGCCTGGGCCGGCATCTACCCGGTGGAGCTGGAATACCAGCGCAGCGAGATGCAGCCGCAGTTCTGCAACGTGGCCACGCCCAGTGAGGTGGTGGTGGCCACCAGCTTCACGCTGGAGGTGGGTGACACCACCGGCACGGTGCATTTCTGCATCCCCTACAGCACGCTGGAGCCGATCCGTGATGTGCTGTATTCATCCATGCAGGGCGATGCCGAGCCCGACCGGCGCTGGATCAAATTGCTGCGCACCCAGATCCAGAGCGCCGACGTGCCGGTGGTGGCCGAGCTGGCCACCGCACGCGCCACGGTGGAGCAGTTGCTGGGCTTCAAGCCGGGCGACTTCATCGAGCTGGACCTGCTGCCGATGATCCAGGCCAAGGTGGACGGCGTGCCGGTGTTCGACTGCCACTACGGCACCAGCAACGGCCGCAACGCCATCAAGATCGACCGACTGTTGACCGGCACCGACACGGGCTGGCTGGGAGCACAGCATGAGTGAGCAAACCACCACATTGTCTGAAGAAGACCGCATGGCCGCGCAATGGGCAGCCGCGCTGGACGAGAGCAAGCCACGCGAGACCGCCAGCGAAGTGACCAACCCGCTGCAGACCGTGGCAGCCGCGCAGTTCAGCAACTTCGCGGCCACGCCCAGCGCTGCCTTGGCGCCGGGCAATGACCTGAACATGATCCTCGACATCCCGGTGCAACTGACCGTGGAGCTGGGGCGCACCCGCATCCCGATCAAGCACATCCTGCAGCTGGCGCAAGGCTCGGTGGTGGAGCTGGAGGCGCTGGCCGGCGAGCCGATGGACGTGCTGGTCAACGGCTACCTGATCGCCCAGGGCGAGGTGGTGGTGGTCAATGACAAGTTCGGCATCCGCCTGACCGACATCGTGACGCCCAGCGAGCGCATGCGCAGGCTGTCCAGGACATAACGCGCACCATGAGCGTTTCCGACTTCATCGGCCCACTGGCGGCCTTTGTGCTGATCCTGGCGCTGATCCCGGCGGCGCTGTGGCTGCTCAAACGCACGCCGCTGGGTGGCGCTGCCGGCGGCGCGGCACCGATGCGCCTGGTGGCCGCGCTGGCGCTGGCGCCCAACCAGCGGCTGGTGACGGTGGAAGTGGGCCAGGGTGAGCACCGCCGCTGGCTGGTGTTGGGCGTGTCGCCCGCAGGCATCAGCAACTTGCACAGCCTGCCGCCGCAGGCCGAGCCGCCGCCGGCTGCGGCGGGCACCAGCACGCTGTTTGCGCAACTGCTGCACAAGCAGCGCAGCGGCAGCCCCGATGCGCGCTGAGCACAGCCCCTTGCTTTGGCGCTGGCTGCGCCGTGCCGGCCCGCTGCTGGCCGTCACGTTGTTGTCGGCGTTTTCTCAAGCAGCTGCAGCGCAATCTGCTGCCGCCGGGCCCGGCCTGCCGCTGCTGATCGGCCAGGCCAGCGGTGGCACGGCCTACTCGGTGCCGGTGCAGACGCTGCTGTTCTTCACCGCGCTGACCTTCTTGCCGGCGGTGGTGCTGATGATGACCGGCTTCACCCGCATCGTCATCGTGCTGAGCCTGCTGCGCCAGGCCCTGGGCACACAGGCCGCGCCGCCCAACCAGGTGATCATCGGCCTGAGCCTGTTCCTGACCGTGTTCGTGATGCAGCCGACGCTGGACAAGGTCTACAGCAATGCCTGGCTGCCCTATTCCAGCCAGCAGATCGACTTCAACGAGGCCATTGACCGCGCCGGCAAGCCGATGCGCGAATTCATGCTCAAGCAGACCCGGCACAGCGACATGGCGCTGTTTGCCAAGCTGGCCAAGGTGCCGGCCGATGTCAAGCCCGAGGCCATGCCGTTCACCGTGATCGTGCCGGCCTTTGTGGCCAGTGAGCTGAAAAGCGCGTTCCAGATCGGCTTCATGATCTTCATCCCGTTCCTGATCATCGACATGATCGTGGCCAGCGTGTTGATGAGCCTGGGCATGATGATGTTGAGCCCGGTGCTGGTGAGCCTGCCCTTCAAGCTGATGCTGTTTGTGCTGGCCGACGGCTGGAACCTGCTGCTGGGCTCATTGGCCGCCAGCTTTGCAACCTAGCGTTCAATCGGAGCGGACTTGGACAGTCAACAAGCCTTTCATCTCGGCCAGCAAGGCCTGTACATGCTGCTGCTGGTCTCGGCCCCCATCCTGCTGGCGGTGCTGGTGGTGGGCCTGTTGGTCAGCGTGTTCCAGGCCGCCACCCAGATCAACGAGGCCACGCTGAGCTTTGTGCCCAAGGTGGTGGCGGCGGTGGCGGTGCTGGCCCTGGCCGGGCCCTGGATGCTGACCATGCTGGTGGAGTACATCCAGCGCACGCTGCTGGCCATCCCCACAGCGGTGGGGTGAGCCTGGACTTGAGGCAGGCCCTGCGGCCTGTCGATTGCCTGGCGAACCGGCCCGGCATGCAAAGCCGGGCCGTGGGATGCGAGAAACGATGATCAATCTGTCAGAAGCGCAACTGCTGGCCTGGATCACGCCGCTGCTGTGGCCCTTCATCCGCGCGCTGGCCCTGCTGGCCAGCCTGCCGGTGTTCAGCCAGCGCGCCGTGCCGATGCGGGTGAAGATCGGCCTGGCCGGCTTCATCGCACTGGCCGCGCAACCCAGCCTGCCGGTATTTGCCGTGGTGCCGCTGGACAGCCCGCTGGCCTTCATGGTGGTGGCCCAGCAGGTGCTGGTGGGTGTGACGCTGGGCTTTGCGGTGCGCCTGGTGTTTGCTGCGGTGGAGCTGGGCGGCGAGCTGATCGGCCTGCAGATGGGCCTGAACTTTGCCGGCTTCTTCGACCCCGCCACCGCCGCGCAGGGCACGGCCAGCAGCCGCTTCTTCGGCACCATGGTGGCCTTTCTGTTTGTGCTGGGCAATGGCCATCTGATGCTGATCCAGGCCTTGGTGCGCAGCTTCGAGGTGTTTGTGGTCGGCGATGCACCGCTGGCCTTTTTGCAGCAGCTGCAACCCCAGCGCTGGGGCGCCGAGGTCTTCATGCTCGGCCTGTGGATTGCGCTGCCGCTGGTCGGCATGCTGCTGTTCGTCAACCTGGTGCTGGGCCTGATCTCGCGCGTGGCGCCGCAGATCAGCGTGTTCTCGGTGGGCTTCCCCATCACGCTGAGCGTGGGCCTGATCGGCATGCTGCTGACGCTGCCGCTGCTGGAGCAGCCGTTTGCGATGGCGTTGCAGCGGCTGGTGGGGCAGTTCCAGTAGCGCGCAGGCGCGCGCGGCGCACCTCGTTTACAGTGGCCGCGGCGGCGCAAGGCTGGCCGGACACTGTGCAAACCCACGAGGCCAAGCCATGCCCAAGACCCGCATTGCCAATGCCGTGCGCCTGGAGTTCAAACCCGGCTCGCTGGTGCAGACCAACCTGTCCGGCGCGGCCTTCACCGACGACTGGCTGTGGGTGGCAGGTGACGAGGCCTGCGGTATCGACCGCCTGCGCCGCCTGACGCCGGTGGGCGCTGAAGCCTTGCGTTTTGGCGAAGTGCAAGACTTTGCGTTGGCAAGCCTGCTTGACTTGCCCGGTGCGGCCGATGACGAGGCTGACTTCGAAGGCATGGCCGCAGCCGACGGCTGGCTGTGGGTGGTGGGCTCGCACGGGCTCAAGCGCAAGAACCCCAGCGCCGAGCGCAGCCATGCCGACAACGCCAAGCGCCTGGCCAAGGTGGCGCTGGACGGCAACCGCCGCTTGCTGGCCCGCCTGCCGATCGAGACCGGCGCCGACGGCAGCCCCTGCCTGGTGCGCAACGCGCAAGACGGCAGAAGCGCCATGCGCCTGAAGGGTGATGCCAAGGCCAACGAGCTGAGCAACGTATTGGCCGACGACCCGCACTTCGGGCCCTACATGGCCATCCCGGGCAAGGACAACGGCTTGGACATCGAAGGCCTGGCGGTGTTCGGCGAGCACTTGCTGCTGGGCCTGCGTGGTCCGGTGCTGCGGGGCTGGTCGGCCCTGTTGGAAATTGCCGTGGAGGTGCGCGGCGGCCAGTTGCGCCTGCGGCCGCTGGTTGGCAGCGGCACGCTGCTGCGCAAGCACTTTCTGCAACTCGACGGGCTGGGCGTGCGCGACCTGCACTTCAGCGGCGACGATCTCTTCATCCTGGCCGGCCCGACGATGGTGCTCAATGGCGAGATCCGCGTCTTCAAGTGGCCGCTGGCGCGCACGCTGCTGGCGGCCAACACCGAGCCGGTGCGCTTCGAGGCGGCGCTGACCGAATCAGTGGCGCTGCCGCATGCACGCGGTGCCAACCGCGCCGAGGCGATTTGTTCGCTGCCACCGTCGCTGGCCGATGGCGTGCCGAGCTGGCTGGTGCTGTATGACGCCCCGGCTGCCGATCGGCTTGAAGGTGAGCACACTGTTTTTGGTGATCTGCTGCGGCGTGGCTGATGGCCGAAGGTGCTGGCCGAAGGTGCTGGCCGAAGGTGCTGCTGTCTTGTTTGCTGCTGCAGCGTGTCGCTGTGGCATTTGGCTTGTGGCTTTTGGCTTTTGGCTTTTGGCTTGACGCTTGAGGCTTCGCCGCCTCGCGGCACCGCGCCGGGTCGCGCCCCGGCAGGCGGTAACTTTCTTGTCGCGACAAGAAAGTTACCAAAGAAGCGCTTTCCAAACTGGGCGTACAGC
>JANNMP010000729.1:0-2270 GCA_031398015.1 Burkholderiaceae bacterium | reverse complement strand
CAGGCTCAACGGGCTTTCGGTGTAGCGCTTCTTCAGGCGCTGGCCGATCTGCACCTGCATCATGTCGCCGGCGGCGATCAGCTCTTTGCTGTGCAGCACGGCGGCGATGTAGTCGGCCTTGTTGAACTCACGCTCCACCGGGTGCGCGGGCCCACGCCTGACCGGTGGCGCGGTGACCGAGTCACGCAGCTTGTCACCCAGCTCGGCCAGGCGCCGCTTGGCCTTGAAGTAGGCCTCGGGCTCCGCCGGGTTGGCATAGACGATCAGGTACAGCCGGCCCGACAAGTTGTCGATCACGGCCAGCTCTTCGGTCTGCAGCAGCAGGATGTCGGGCGTGTCCAGCCCACCGGGCTTGGGCGGCCTGGCCAGCTTGGGCTCCATGAAGCGCACCGCGTCGTAGCCGAAGTAACCCGCCAGGCCGCCGCAAAAGCGTGGCAGGCCGGGGCGCAGCGCCACCTTGAAACGGGCCTGGTAGGCGGCGATGAAGTCCAGCGGGTTGCCGCTGTGGCGCTCAACCACCTCGCCGTCGGTCACGACTTCGGTCAATGGCCCATCGGCAAACGCCGTGGCCCGCAACAAGGTGCGCGCTGGCAGACCGATGAAGGAATAGCGGCCGAAGCGCTCACCGCCCACCACCGATTCGAGCAAGAAGCTGAACGGCGCGCCGCCGGCCCGCTTCAGGTACAGCGACAGCGGTGTCTCCAGGTCGGCAAAGGCCTCGCTGAGCAAGGGGATGCGGTTGAAGCCCTGGGCGGCCAGGCTCTTGAACTCAAGTTCGGTGATCACGGTGTGCAACTCCTGGTGCCTGCGGCGCGCCGGCCCATGGGCATCAAGGCGCGGCAGGTTGCTGTGTCAGCGGGTCGGGCACGGCGCTTGGGGTGCAGCGCGGCGCTTCAGGTTGGCCGCACGAACCACCGGCCGCATGCCGGCATGCAACGCGGCCGCTGCCGGGTGGCCGTGTCAGGCCACGGCGTTGCAGCGTCGCCAGGGCCAGGCTCCCCGGTCGGCTGACCTGATGGCTGGAATGCAGGCTTGGCACATGCAAACCAGTTTAGCAGCGGGGTCGGCGCGGCTTGGGCGGCTGCAGCAAAGTGCGCGCCGCACCAGAATGCGCTGCAGCCCGCAGCGTGCTGCGCCCACTTCAAGACAAGGCACCACGATGATCAAGTTCTACTACCACCCGTCGCCCAACCCAGCCAAGGTTGCGCTGTTCCTGGAAGAAGCCGGCCTGCCTTACGAGCTGGTGCCGGTGGACACCCGCCGGGGTGACCAGCACCTGCCCGCCTTCACCGCCATCAACCCGAATGCCAAGACCCCGGCGCTGGTGGACGGCGATGCCGTGGTCTTCGACAGCAATGCCATCTTGCTGTACCTGGCCGAGAAGACCGGGCAGTTCCTGCCGCCCAACACGCCGGCGGCACGGGCGCAGATGTTGTCGTGGTTGATGCTGGTGGCCACCGGCATCGGGCCCTACAGCGGCCAGTGTGTGCACTTCAAGCACTTTGCGCCCGAGCCCAAGGCCTATGCCGTCAACCGCTATGACTTCGAGGCCTGGCGCCACTGGCGGCTGGTCGATGCCCAGCTGGCCAAGCACACCTGGATGCTGGGCGAGACCTACACCCTGGTGGACATGGCGGTGTGGGGCTGGGCCCGCGCCGTGCCGTTTGTGCTGGGCGCCGACGCCTGGGCCCAGCTGCCGCAGGTGAAGCGCCTGCTTGACGCCGTCAACGCCCGCCCGGCGGCGCAGCGCGTCGAGGCGCTGAAAACCCGCCATGCCTTCAAGACCGAGATGGACGACGCGGCGCGGCAAGCGATGTTCCCGCAGAACGCCCGCCTGGCCGGCTGAGCCACCCACCACCACAGGAGCAACACGATGATCGACCTGTACTACTGGACCACGCCCAACGGCCACAAGCTGACGATGTTTCTGGAAGAAGCCGGCTTGCCTTACCGCATCGTTCCGGTGCACATCGGGCGCGGCGAGCAATTCGAGCCTGGCTTCCTGAAGATTGCGCCCAACAACCGCATCCCGGCCATCGTTGACCACGCCCCGGCGGGTGGCGGCGAGCCGATTGCGCTGTTCGAATCAGGCGCCATCCTGCTGTACCTGGCCGACAAGACGGGCTTGTTCATCCCGGCCGATCTGCGTGGGCGCAACCAGGCGCTGCAATGGCTGTTCTGGCAGATGGGTGGGCTGGGGCCGATGGCCGGGCAGAACCACCATTTCACCCAGTACGCACCCGAGCCCATCGCCTATGCCATCGAGCGTT
>JANNMP010000556.1:0-2218 GCA_031398015.1 Burkholderiaceae bacterium | reverse complement strand
TCAGTAGCCGCTGGCCGTGGGCGCAGCGCCAGTGGGTGCAAGGCTGGTGGGTGCACCAGCACGCATGGCCGCCACCACCTGCTGCGCACCAGCGGCCATCAGCCGCGCATCCGAGCTGACAGTGACGAACTGGAAGCCCTTGGCGATGCGCGCGCGCGCCGCATCGGGCCCGGCGTTGTGGATGCCGGCCACCACGCCATGGGCCTTGGCGCGCGCCAGGATGTGGTCCACCGCCTGCGCCGCCTTGGGCTCCAGCGCATCCATCGTCGGCGTGCAGCCCAGTGACAGTGACAGGTCGGACGGGCCGATGTAGATCGCGTCCAGCCCTTCCACCGACAGGATGCTGTCGAGGTTGTCCAGCGCCGCCGCCGTCTCGATCATCGCGAATGTGACGATGGTGTCGTTGGCATGCTGCGAATAGTCAGCGCCGCCGTACAGCAGCGCCCGCACCGGGCCGAAGCTGCGCGTGCCACGCGGCGCGTAATGGGTCCAGGCCACCAGCTTCTGCGCGTCTTCACGCGTGTTGACCATCGGGCAGATCACGCCGTAAGCACCGGCGTCGAGCGCTTTCATCAGGATGCCCGCCTCCAGCCACGGCACCCGCACCACCGGCACGGTGTTGGTGGTGCTGATGGCCTGCAGCATGCCGACCATGGCCTGGTAGTCGACCACGCCGTGCTGCAGGTCGATGGTCAGCGAGTCCCAGCCCTGGTGGGCCATGGTCTCGGCCGAGAAGCTGTTGGGGATGGCCAGCCAGCCGTTGACGGCGGCACCGCCCTGAGCCCACAGTGTGCGCAATTGGTTCGGTCTCATGGGTTGTCCTCAGCGGTCGAGCGCGGGGCGCTTGGGGTTGAACTGCCAGCCGGGCAGCAGTTGCTGCATGGCCAGCGCATCATCGCGCGCACCCAGGCCGTGCTGCAGGTACAGCTGGTGGGCCTTGTCCACCTCGGCCATGTCGAGCTGCACGCCCAGCCCAGGCGCCTTGGGCACCTGCACATGGCCGCCGACGATCTGCAATGGGTCTTGCGTCAGGCGCTGGCCGTCCTGCCAGATCCAGTGGGTGTCGATGGCTGTGACCTTGCCCGGCGCCGCCGCGCCCACATGGGTGAACATGGCCAGCGACACATCGAAGTGGTTGTTTGAATGCGAGCCCCAGGTCAGGCCCCAGTCGCGGCAGGTCTGGGCCACACGCACGCTGCCGGCCATGGTCCAGAAATGCGGGTCGGCCAGCGGGATGTCCACACTTTGCAGCGCCAGCGCATGGCTCAATTGCCGCCAGTCGGTGGCCACCATGTTGGTGGCCGTGGGCAGGCCGGTGGCGCGGCGGAACTCGGCCATCACCTCGCGGCCCGAGAAGCCGTCTTCAGCGCCGCACGGGTCTTCGGCATAGGCCACCACGCCGCGCAAACGCTCACCCAGGCGGATCGCGTCTTTCAGCAGCCAGCCGCCGTTGGGGTCGAGCGTGACGCGTGCCTGCGGAAAACGTTCGTGCAGCGCCACCACCGCATCGACCTCGTCGTCACCGCGCAGCACGCCGCCCTTCAGCTTGAAGTCATTGAAGCCGTAACGCGCGCGGGCGGCCTCGGCCAGGCGCACCACTGCATCGGGCGTCATTGCTGCCTCGTGGCGCAGGCTGAACCAGGCGTTGTCGGCGCCGGGGTCGCCCGCGCCATTGCCAACATACGGTAAGTCGGTCTTGCCTTTGTCGCCGACGAAGAACAGATAGCCCAGCATCTGCACCGCATCACGCTGCTGGCCTTCACCCAGCAGCGCGGCCACCGGCACGCCCAGGTGCTGGCCCAGCAGGTCGAGCAGCGCCGATTCGATGGCGGTGACGGCATGGATGGTGGTGCGTTGGTCGAAGGTCTGCAGGCCGCGGCCGCCGCGGTCGCGGTGCGCAAACTGCTGCTGCACCTGGCGCAGTACCGCCTGGTGTGCCCCCAGCGGCTGGCCGACCACCAAGGCGGCAGCGTCGTCCAGGGTCTGGCGGATCGCCTCGCCGCCCGGCACCTCACCCACGCCGGTGTTGCCAGCACTGTCGCTCAGGATCAGCAGGTTGCGGGTGAAAAACGGGCCGGGTGCGCCGCTCAGGTTCAGCAGCATGCTGTCGCGGCCGGCAACCGGGATCACCCGCAGCGCAGTGACTTTGGGGGTGGACGGGTTGCCCATGGAGGTGCGCCAGCGTTGGCTCAGTCGGCCGTGATCTTGCCGACTTCGA
>JANNMP010000487.1:0-3283 GCA_031398015.1 Burkholderiaceae bacterium | reverse complement strand
GCCGACCGCGCCCCGCCATTTCAGCGCGGCGATGAATTCGCCACGTGCGTCCACCATGCTCACACCGCACTGCTCCGCGCCAGGGTTGCTCCGCATCCGGCGCGACGGGTGAGCCAGCCTGGTAGGCGAACAAGTCCACCGTGTGCGCGGCGTGGTGCCACAGCAAGTGGTCGGTCCAGCTGCGCCCCTGGCCCAGCGCGTTCATGTTGCTGCGGCGGAAGAAGTACGTCTGCACGTCCATCTGCTGGATGTTGAAGTCCCCCGCAGCGATCTTGTTGTGCACCCACTGGTGGCTGGGGTTGAAGCGCCGGGTGTGGCCGCACATGGCCACCAGGGCGCTGTGCGCTGCCAGCGCTGCGGCTTCTTCACCGTCGGCCAGCACGTCGCACAGCGGAATCTCCACCTGCACATGCTTGCCGGCCCTCAAGCACGCCAGGGTCTGGCTGGCGTGCATCTGGGTGGGCGTGCACAGGATCACCGCATCCACCTCGGGCAACGCCAGGCTGTCGGCCAAGTCGGTGCTGACATGGCCGATGCCGTACTTGGCGGCCACCTCGCGGGTCTTGTCCAGCTCACGGCTGACCAGTGACACCACCTTGACCCCGGCAATGTTCTGGATGCCGTCCAGGTGCTTGATGCCGAATGCGCCGGCTCCGACCAGGGCCACGCCGATGGTGGGCTTGTTGAAAGGCTGCAGCGCGGGCATCAGTTGTTCTCCAGGATCAGGTGGCCCACCGCCGTGTTGCTGGCGGGCACATGGTAGAAGCGGTGCTTCAGCGTGGGCTTGTTGCCGCCGTTGATGTCGGCCATGGCGCCACGGGCGATCAGCCACATCACCAGTTCGATGCCTTCGCTGCCGGCTTCACGCACATAGTCGATGTGCGGCACGGCGGCTTGGGCTGCAGGGTCGGCGATCAGCTGGTCCAGGAATGCGTTGTCGAATTCGCGGTTGATCAGGCCGGCACGAGGGCCTTGCAACTGATGGCTCATGCCGCCCGTGCCCCAGATCTGGACTTTCAGCGGTTCGTCGTAGCTTTCAATGGCACGCCGGATGGCCTGGCCCAGCATGAAGCAGCGCTTGCCGCTGGGCACTGGGTACTGCACCACGTTCACTGCGAACGGGATGATCGGGCAGGGCCAGGCCGGGTTGGGGCCGGGCGGTTGGCCGCACATCAGCGACAGCGGCACCGTCAAGCCGTGGTCCACGTCCATCTTGTTGACGATCGTCAGGTCGAAATCATCCTGGATGACGCTATGCGCGATGTGTGATGCCAGCTCGGGGTGGCCGATCACCTTGGGCACCGGCCGTGGGCCCCAGCCTTCATCGGCCGGTTGAAATTCAGCCGCCGTGCCGATGGCAAAAGTGGGGATCATCTCCAGGCTAAAGGCGGTGGCATGGTCGTTGTAGACCAGGAAGACCACGTCGGGTTGGTTGTCGGCCAGCCACTGCTTGGAGTACTCATAACCCTTGAACACCGGCTGCCAGTACGGCTCTTGGCTCTTGCCCAGGTCGAGTGCGGCGCCGATGGCCGGCACATGCGATGTGTAGACGCTGGCGGTGATGCGGGCCATTATTTCTTTGCTCCGGTTTGCTCATGGTTGTAGCGGTTGCCATCGGCCGAGCGGCCGCCGCCCAACATCATCGCGGCATAGGCTTCCTGGGTCATGCCGGTCATGCTGGCGGCCATGTACTGGAAGCTCTTGCCGTCGGTGGCGCCGATCTTGGCCAGAAAGTAGATGTTGCCGCCGGCGGCGATGCAGCGGTTCAGGTCACGCGCCAGCACCGCCTGCTTCTGCTCTTCGGTCATCGGCCATTCATCGAGGTAAGCGCGCTCGTCGGCCTTGAAGCGCTCACGGTTGTCGGCCTTCATCAGGCTCATGCAGAACTGGTTCAGGTGGTAGCCCAGGCGGCTTTGCTCGGCATCGAAGATGGTGGTGCCGGGCACGTCGGTGTAGGGTTTGTGCAGTGCCATGGTGGTGTCCTTGGTTGGATGGGTTGGTTCAGCAGGCGCACGGCGCTTGCCCCAGCCATGTTGTGTTGTTGTCAGCGGGCGGGCGGACGGGCCTCAGGCCTCGTCGGGCCAGTACAGCCGCATCGGGTTGGCCACCAGCAGCTTGTGCTGAAGCTCGGCGGTGGGCGCGATGTGGGGGATGAAATCGACCAGCAGCCCGTCGTCGGGCATGTGGTCTTTGTGGTTCGGGTGCGGCCAGTCGGTGCCCCACAACACGCGGTCAGGGAACTGCGCGACGATGCGGCGGGCAAACGGCAACACGTCGGTGTAGGCGTGTTGCTCACCACCCAGCGCCTTCGGCCCGCTGAGCGACAGCCGCTCCGGGCAACTGACCTTGCTCCACACATTGCCGTGCTCACGCATGAAGCGCTCGAACAGTGCGAACTGCGGGCCATCCACCGGCAGGGCCACATCGGGCCGGCCCATGTGGTCCACCACCACGGTGGTGGGCAGGGCGGTGAAAAAGTCCCACAGCTCGGGCAGGTCCACCGCTTCAAAGTAGATCACCACATGCCAGCCCAGCTGGTGGATGCGCCCCGCAATCTCCAGCAGCTCATCCTTGGGCGTGAAGTCAACCAGCCGCTTGACGAAGTTGAAGCGCACGCCACGCACACCGGCGGCGTGCAGGGCCTGCAGCTCGGCATCGCCGATGCTGCGCTTGACCGTGGCCACACCGCGCGCCTTGCCGCCACTGTGCTGCAGCGCATCGACCAGCGCGCGGTTGTCGGCGCCATGGCAGGTGGCCTGCACGACCACGTTGCGGGCAAAGCCCAGGTGGTCACGCAGCGCGAAAAGCTGCTGCTTGCTGGCGTCGCACGGCGTGTACTTGCGCTCGGGGGCGTAGGGGAATTCGGCGCCGGGCCCAAACACATGGCAGTGCGCGTCCACGCTGCCGGGCGGCACCACAAAGCGTGGCTTGGCCGGGCCGGTAGACCAATCCAGCCAGCCTGCGGTCTTGGTGAAATCACCGGTGGTGGGTTTGGGCATGCTGCGTCCTTGGGTTTGGGGTGTGCCAACAGGCGGCTTTAGCATGTTCAGTCGATGTACTTCAGGCCGGCCGCCGCGAGTGGCTCACGCATCTTGTACATGTCCAGCCCCAGCACGCCGGTGGCCAGCTTGTCGCGCTTGGCGCCTTCATTGGCCTCACGCGCCAGCGCGGCTTGCAGCGTCTGGGCGGCCAGCGCACGCGGCACGCAGACCACGCCGTCGTCGTCGGCCACGACCACATCGCCCGGCGTCACCCACATGCCGGCGCACACCACCGCGATGTT
>JANNMP010000438.1:0-4645 GCA_031398015.1 Burkholderiaceae bacterium | reverse complement strand
CACGCTGACGCTGCAACTGCGCGCCGCAGCACCGGTCAGCCTGGTTGCCGAGGTCTGTGTCAAGCACTTGATCTACGGCGGTGAATGCCGCGCCGCAGTGGCCGCCGTGCCGGCAGCCACGCCGGCCGGCGGTGCCGGCTGGCAGACCGTGCGCCTGCTGCTGCCGGCCGAGCCGGCGCCGCTGGACCCGTGGTTTCTGCCGCGGTTGACCGTGTTCTCGCTGGCCAGCGAGACGCCCCGCCAACCGCTGCTGGTGCGCAGCCTGGCATTGACCGATGCCAGCGGCCGCGATTGGCTGCACAACGGCAGCTTTGCCGATGGCGGCGCGCGCTGGTTCAGCTCCAGCGACCGCAACCACCTGCCCTGGCATGCCAAGAACATGGCGCTGCACCTGTTGGTCGAGCAAGGCCTGGTTGGCTTGCTCGCTTTGATGGCGCTGACCCTGGCTGCGCTGGCCGGGCTGTTGGGCCCGCTGCGGCGCCACCCGCTGGCGCCGGCCCTGGCCGGGGCGATCGTCGGCTGCTGGGTGGTGGGCGCGGTGGACAGCGTGATGGACATCCCGCGCGTGGCCGGCTGGCTGCTGTTGCTCACCACCATGGCGCTGGCCTTGCACCGGCCCAGCCGCGCTCAGGGCCGGGGGCGCGTGGCTTGAAGCGCGCGGCCATGGTCACGCTGGGCGTGCTGGTGTTGCTGCCGGCCATCGGCTGGGCGGCGCTGTGGGGTGCCAGTGCCTGGGCCGGCCGCACGCCCGAGGAGCTGCTGGCCCATGCCGAGCTGCAGATGCAAGGCTCGCCGCTGGCGGCCCTGGCCACACCGCCGCTGGCCGCCCTGCGCCAAGCCATCACCGGCAGCACCGGTGGCGGCCTGGCGCTGCCGTTCGAGGTGCCGCGTCTGGCCGCCAACCCGGCCCTGTTGATGGCGGCGCCGGCAGGACCGGCAGCCAGCGGGGCCACGCGCAGCGCCGGGCAGCCGCTGCCTGCGGCCGGTGGCAGGCTGCTGCAGGTGGGGCCAACACGCAGCATCAGGACGGTCTCGCGCGCTGCCGCGCTGGCCCAGAACGGCGACACCATCGAGATCGATCCCGGTGACTATCTGGCCGACGTGGCGGTGTGGCGGCAATCGGACATCACCATCCGGGGCACCGGGCCCCGGGTGCGGCTGATCGCCAGCGGCGCCCACGCCGAGGGCAAGGCGATCTGGGTGATTCATTCCAGCGCCCACGGCCGGGTGACGGTGGAGGGCATCGACTTCATCGGCGCGCGGGTGCCCGACAACAATGGCGCCGGCATCCGTTTCGAGCAAGGCCACCTGGTGGTGCGGCGCTGCGTCTTCCATGACAACCAGGCCGGCATCATCGCGTCGCCCAACGCCACGTCGGTGCTGGAGATCACGCAATCAGAGTTCGGCTGGAACGGCGTGGGCGATGGCCTCACCCACCATGTGTATGCCAACCAGATCAAGTCGTTCAAGCTCACCGGCAGCTGGTTGCACCATGCCAACGTGGGCCACCTGGTCAAGAGCCGCGCGGCCACCAATGAGGTCAGCTACAACCGCCTGGCCGACGACATCGGCGGGCGCGCCAGCTATGAGCTGGAGTTCCCGAATGGCGGCGTGGCCGTGGTCGTCGGCAATGTCATCCAGCAAGGCAGCCAGACCTCGAACTCGGTGATGGTGTCGTATGGCGCCGAGGGCTACAGCTGGAAGCTCAACCAGTTGCAACTGGCCTACAACACCTTGGTCAATGACCACCCGCGCGGCGGCACCTTCGTGCGCGCCGCGCCGGGCGCTGAACTGGTGCTGATGCTGGACAACCTGCTGGTGGGCCGCGGTCGCAATGACCTGCCCACCGACGCAGTGCGCCAGCGCAACGCCAGCCTGGATTGGTCGGCGTTTGCGCAAGCCGCACGCGCCGACTACCGCTTGCGCCATGCCGCCCGTGCCGACCTGGTGGCACTGCCGGTTGCCGAGATCGACGCGGCGTTGCTGCCACGGTTTGAATACGCACACCCGGCCAAGCTGCTGCCACTGGACGGCCCCAGCCGCTACCCGGGGGCGCTGCAGTCAGCAGTGCGTTGAAATGTGGCCGGCCGGCCCGGCACGTCAGCGCTGTCTGCCAAACTCCCGGCCCATGCGTGCCAGACGCCACAGCGTGGCCGCAGCGACTGCCACCCACGCCTGACCTCACCCGCCCCAGCCCGCCCAGGACGCCCATGCCCGCACCCCTGCCCAGCCCGCGCTTCGACAGCTTCTACCGCCACGCCGAGCTGGTGCAACTGCTGCAGGACTACGCCGCCGCACGGCCCGACCTGGTGGACCTGCGGGTGCTGGGCAAGAGCCATGAAGACCGCGACATCCCGCTGGTGGTCATCACCAACACCGCCACCGGTGACGACGGCGACAAGCCGGCGATCTGGGTCGACGGCAACATCCACGCCGGTGAGCTGACCGCCTGCACCGCCTGCCTGTACTGGCTGCACCAATTGGTGGCTGGCCATGGCAGCGGGCCCGACGCCAACGCGCAGATCACCCACTTGCTCGACACCCGCGTGGTCTACCTGTGCCCGCGCCTGAACCCCGACGGCGCCGAGCTGGCACTGGCCGACAGGCCGCGCTTCATCCGCGCGTCGACCCGACCGTACCCGTTTGACGAGCAGCCGGTGGACGGGCTGACCACCGAAGACATCGACGGCGACGGCCGTGTGCTGCTGATGCGCCAACCCGATCCGCACGGCCCCTGGAAAAACCACCCCGACGACGCCCGGCTGATGATCCCGCGTGAGCCGGGTGAGTTCGGCGGCAGCTATTACCGGGTCATGCCCGAGGGCACGCTGACGCACTTTGACGGCCTGCAGATCAAGGTCAACCCCGACCGCGAAGGCCTGGACCTGAACCGCAACTTCCCGGCCTACTGGCGCCAGGAGTTCGAGCAAGTGGGCGCCGGCCCCTACCCCACCAGCGAGCCCGAGGTGCGCGCGATGGTGGACTTCATCGTCAAGCACCCCAACATCGGCGCGGCGGTGAGCTTTCACACACATTCGGGCGTGATCCTGCGGCCGATGGGCACGGTGGCCGACGAGCACATGACCGCCGAAGACCTGTGGATCATCAAGCGCCTGTCGGCACTCGGCGAGAAGCTCACCGGCTACCCGGCGATCAGCACCTTCCACGACTTCAAGTACCACCCCAAGGAAGTGATCACCGGCACCCAGGACTGGATCTACGAGCACCTGGGCGCGCTGTTCTGGACAGTGGAAATCTGGGCCCCCAACAAGGAGGCCGGCATCACCGGCTATGACTGGGTGCACTGGTACCGCGACCACCCGCCCGAAGACGACCTGAAGCTGCTGCAGTGGAGCGACCGCGAATGTGGCGGCAAGGCGCATGTCGATTGGTACCCGTTTCAGCATCCGCAGCTGGGCATGGTGGAGCTGGGTGGCTGGGACCGGCTGAACTACTGGCGCAACCCGCCGCCGCACCTGCGTGAACGTGAGGCGGCGCGCTTCCCCGCCTGGCTGACGCAGCTGGGCCTGGCCCTGCCCAAGCTGGAGCTGCTGCGCGCCGAGGTGCGCAACCTGGGCGGTGACAGCTGGCGCATCCGCTTTGCGGTGGCCAATGCCGGCTACTTGCCGAGTTATGTGACCAAGCGCGCGCTGGAGCGCAAGGTGGCGCGTGGCGTGGTCTTCGAGCTGCACCCGCCGCCGGGCCTGACATTGCAGACCGGGCGCCTGCGCATCGAAGGCGCGCAGCTGGAAGGCCACGCGCCGGCGTCGTCGCTGCAAGCCTTCTTGCCCAGCCGCCAGATCACCGGTGACCGCGCGGTGGCCGAATGGGTGGTGCACGCACCGCACGGCACGCGGGTGGCGCTGACCGCCGTGGCCGACCGTGCCGGCACGGTGCGCACCGAAGTCACGCTTGACTGAACGGCAGCGGCGCCATCACAGGCCAGGCGCCAAGGCTTCAGCCCGCCGCATTCAGCGCCCGGCGGGTGGCATCGGCCACGGCCAGCGCGGCGCTGGCGAAATCAGCCCCCGCCGACGCATACAGCACCGCGCGTGATGTGCTGACGATGATTGGCGCGGTGGTCTGGCGCCCGGTGGCGCCCACACTGCCACGCCAGCCGGCGCGCACGGTGGCGGCGGCGTCTCCGCCTTGGGCGCCGACGCCTGGCACCAGCAGCGGCAGCGTGGGCGCCAGCGCGCGCACCCGGGCGATTTCATCCGGGTAGGTGGCGCCCACCACCAGGCCGAGCTGGCCGCTGCGGTTCCAGGCGCCTGCGGCCAGCCGGGCGATGTGCTCGTACAGCAGGTCTCCGCTCTGGCCATCGGCGCCCAGCAGGCGCTGGGCCTGCAAGTCGCTGCCGCCCGGGTTGCTGGTGCGGCACAGCAGGATCAGGCCGCGGCCGCCGTACTGCAGATAAGGCTCGATCGAATCGAAGCCCATGAACGGCGACAGCGTCAGCGCGTCGGCGCGGTAACGCAGGAAGGCTTCGCGCGCGTACTGTTCCGCGGTGGCACCAATGTCGCCACGTTTGGCATCCAGGATCACCGGAATGCCGGGTGCCGTCTCGTGGATGAAGCCGATCAGCTTTTCGAGCTGGTCTTCGGCACGCTGGGCGGCGAAGTAGGCGATCTGCGGCTTGAAGGCG
>JANNMP010000437.1:0-5434 GCA_031398015.1 Burkholderiaceae bacterium | reverse complement strand
CTCGGCGCGGCTGGTGGCAGATTCACGCGCCTGGCTGCTGGCCCGGGCCTGCGCGTCCAGCGCGTCCTGCACCACCTGCACCTGCGCCTCGGCCTGGTGCACCTGCACTTTGGCCGGGGCCATGGCCTTGTTGGCCGCTGGCGCGCTGTTGAGGCCGCCCGCCTGCACTTGCTTGAACACCGCCTGCGCGCTGCCGGCGTATTGCTGCAACAGGCCATGGATGCGCTGCGCGGCAGCGGCTTCGTCGGCATGGGCTGAGCGCGCCAATGCGGCTGCTGCGCCGCTGGCTGCGCCCAGCGCTTGCGTCCACTTGCCGATGTAGGCCGCCACCTCGGCGCTGCTGTCGTGGTTGATCAGCACGTCTTTTTCGAAGCGCCGCACATCGCCCATGGCCGTGCGCAGCTCGACGAGCTTCAGCGTCTCGGCATGGGTGACGGCCACAAACGCCTGGCCGATGGCATTGACCTGGTGCATGCCGGCCAGGCCGGTGGCACCCAGCAGGCCCAGCAGCGCCAGGACCACGGCAATGGCCGCCAGCATGCGGCTGCGGATCGTGTGTTGGCGCAGGGCCAGGATCGACATGGCGATGGTTTCCGTCAAAGTGTGTGGGGGCGGGCGGCGGCGCTCAGTGCCGGCTGCGCCGCACCAGGCTGGCGATGTCGAGGATCAGCGCCACGCGGCCGTCGCCCATGATGGTGGCGCCGCTGACGTCGGGCACCTTGCGGTAGTTGGCTTCGAGGTTCTTCACCACCACCTGCTGCTGGCCCAGCAGTTCATCGACCAGCAGCGCCACACGCTGGCCGTCGGCTTCGACCATCACCATGATGCTGCCGGCAGCGCGTGTGTGTGCGCTGGTGCCGCAGCCCGGGCGCGGCACTGCGAACACCTGCGCCAGGTCGATCACCGGCAGGTAGTCTTGCCGCACCTCGACCACACGGGCGCTGCCGCCGATGGTCTTGAGCATGTCGGGCCGCACCTGGAACGACTCGACCACACTGCCCAGCGGCAGGATGTAGCACTCATGGCCCACGCCCACGCTCATGCCGTCCATGATGGCCAGGGTCAGTGGCAGGCGCACCTTCACGCGCATGCCGTGGCCCTCGGCGCTGTCGATGTCCACCGTGCCGCCGAGCGCGGTGATGTTCTGCTTGACCACGTCCATGCCCACACCGCGGCCCGACAGGTCGGTCACCACCTCGGCGGTGGAGAAGCCGGGCGCGAAGATCAGGTTCCAGACCTCGTTGTCGGCCAGGCTGTCGGGCGCGGCGATGCCTTTTTCACGCGCCTTGTGCAACAGCTTCTGGCGGTTCAGGCCGCGGCCGTCGTCGCGCACCTCGATGACGATGCTGCCGCCCTGGTGGCTGGCCACCAGCGTCAGCGTGCCGTGGGCCGGCTTGCCTTTGGCGATGCGCTCGGCCGGGCTCTCGATGCCATGGTCGCAGCAGTTGCGCACCAGGTGGGTCAGCGGGTCGGTGATCTTCTCGACCATGCCCTTGTCCAGCTCGGTGCTTTCGCCCAGGGTGACCAGCTCGACCTGCTTGCCCAACCGGGTGGCCAGGTCGCGCAGCATGCGCGGAAAGCGGTTGAAGACCATGGCCATCGGCATCATGCGGATCGACATCACCGCTTGCTGCAGATCGCGCGTGTTGCGCTCCAGGTCGGCCAGGCCACCGCCCAGCGGCTGCTGCAGCGTGGCGTCCAGGCCCTTGCTGGCCTGCGCCAGCATGGCCTGGGTGATCACCAGCTCACCCACCAGGTTGATCAACTGGTCAACCTTCTCCACCGACACCCGCAGAGTGGCTGATTCCAGCGCGGCCGGGGCCTTGCCATCAGAGCGCAGCGCTGGCCGCAGCGGCGTGGGAGTCGCCGCACCAGCAGCCGCACCAGCCGCCGCACCAGCCGCCGCACCAGCCGCCGCATCCGCCATGCCGCTGCCACTGCCATGGGCCGCTGCGCTGGCGGCAAGCGGTGCACCGGGCGCGCCGTCATAGAAGCCATAGCCGGCCGTCATAGGCTGCAGGCTCAGCGATTGACGCGGCACATGGAAGGTGAACAGGTCCAGCAAGTCGGCGTCGCTGCTGGTGGTGCTGATCTTGAAGCGGCGCATGCCGTCGGCCGCGCAGCCGGCGTCCAGCGGTTCGATCCGGCCCAGGCCGCTGATCTCCTGGAACAGCTCGGCCAGGCTGTCGGCCACGCCGGGGTCGGGCAGGGCGCCGACGGTCAGTTCCAGCACCCGCTGGTCACCGTCGGCAGGCGTTGCGGCCACGGCGGGCACCGGCACCGTGCCGGGGCTTGCGGCGGGCGCCGCAGCGGCCAATGCGGCTGCGGCACTGTCCACCTGGCTGTCGGTGCACAAGGCCTGGATGCCGTGCAGCAGCGCGCTGGTGTCGGGCACCACACTGGCGCTGCCCTGGTGGCAGGCCAGCAAGGCCTTCAGCGCGTCACCGGCGGCCAGCAGCATGTCCACCATCTGGGCGCTGGGCACCAGTTCGTGGCGGCGCAGCTTGTCGAGCAGGGTTTCCATCTGGTGGGTCAGCATGGCCACGTCGGCAAAGCCGAAGGTGGCCGCACCACCCTTGACCGAATGCGCACAGCGGAAGATGGCGTTCAATGCCGCGTCGTCGGCTGCGTGCACATTCAGCAGCAGCAGCATCTGCTCCATCGCCTGCAGGTTCTCGCCGGCTTCTTCGAAGAACACCTGGTAGAACTGGGTCAGGTCGATGCCGGGGTCCATGGGGGCGCCTTCGTTGTTGCTCTCAGCCATGGCCGGGCGTGTCTTTGTTGGGCTGGCTAGCAGCGGGCGTCAGCGCATCACCTTGCCGATCACTTCGATCAACTTGGCCGCATCGAAGGGCTTGACCATCCAGCCGCTGGCACCGGCGTTGCGGCCGGCCTGCTTCATCTGCTCGCTCGACTCGGTCGTGAGGATCAGGATCGGCGTGTGCGCAAAGCGCGGGTTCTCGCGCAGCTTCCGGGTCAGGCCGATGCCGTCCAGGCGCGGCATGTTCTGGTCGGTCAGCACCAGGCTGAAATCACGCTGGCCGGCTTTTTCCAGCGCGTCCTGGCCATCGACAGCCTCGACCACATTGAACCCGGCGTTCTTCAGCGTGAAACAAACCATCTGGCGCATCGACGCCGAGTCATCGACGGCAAGGATTGAGTGCATCGTGTTCTCCGGGCAACACAGTGTTGTCGGGCATTCGGCTGAAAACTTGACGGCGCCATGCGGCGCGCGGGTCGCACAAAAAGGCTTTGCCATACTCGGGCCATGTTTGCCCAGGCCACCCTGCCCGAACCAAGACCACAGCGCAGCCACGCTGGTGGCCGGGCCTTGCGGGTGCTGCATCTGGAAGACAGCCTGCCCGACCATGAGCTGGCGCTGCTGCACCTGCTGCGCGCCGGCCTGGCGCCGCACATGCTGCGGGTCGACACCGAGGCCGGCCTGCGCGACGCCCTGGCCAACCAGGACTGGGACGTGGTGCTGTCCGATTTCAACCTGCCCGGCTTCAACGGCCTGCAGGCCCAGCAGGTGCTGCGCGACAGTGGGCGTGATCTGCCGTTCATCCTGGTCTCGGGCGAGATCGGTGAAGACACGGCGGTGGCGGCGATGCGCAACGGCGCTGCCGACTACCTGCTGAAGAACAACCTGGCGCGCCTGGCACCGGCGGTGGAGCATGCCATTGCCGCCCACCGTGACCGCCAGGCCCGCGCCCATGCCGACCGCGAGCTGGCCGCCAGCCGCCAGCGCCTGAGCGAGCTGGCCCAGCACCTGCAGACCAGCGTGGAGATGGAGCGTGCAGCCATCGCCCGCGAAATCCACGACGACGTGGGCGGCAGCCTGACCGCGATCCAGTTCGACCTGGCATGGATCAGCCGCCATGTGCAGGCCGGCGATGTGCGGCCGGTGGAAGTGCAGCAGCGGGTGCTGACCGCGCTGGAGACGGTGGCCCACGCCATCGAGGCCAGCCAGCGCATCATGCACAACCTGCGCCCGGCCATCCTGGAGCAGGGCCTGGTGGCGGCGCTGCAGTGGATGGGCGCGCAGTTCGAGAAGCGCAGCCGCCTGGCCTGCCTGTTTCGCACCAGCCACGACACCATGCACCTGCCCGCCGGTGTGCCCCTGGTGGCCTACCGTTTTGCCCAGGAGGCGCTGACCAACATCAGCAAACACGCCCAGGCCAGCAAGGTGATGATCGACCTGTCGATGAGCCGCGGTGTGCTGAGCCTGGAGGTGGCTGACAACGGTTGCGGCCTGAGCCAGGCCGACCTGGCCAAGACCCGCAGCTTTGGCCTGCGCGGCCTGCATGAGCGCGCCAGCACCGTGGGCGGCTGGGTCGACATCAGCAGCGACGCAGCTGGCACGGTGCTGATGCTGAGCGTGCCGATGCGCGGCGACGGCCAAGACAAACACGGCCAGGCCGATTTCGACCAGGACGATGACCACGATCCCACCGGCTGGGGCACGCCATGATCTCTGTGATTCTTTGCGACGACCATGCACTGATCCGCCGCGGCATCCGCGACACCCTGGCCGACGCCGCCGACATCCAGGTGGTGGGCGAGGCCGGTGACTACGGTGAGCTGCGCGGCCTGCTGCGCAGCCTGGGCGCGGCCAACGGCGGCAGCCGCGCGGCGCTGTGCGACGTGCTGGTGCTCGACATCAACCTGCCCGGGCGCAGCGGGCTGGACGTGCTGCAGACGCTCAAGGACGAAGGCAGCGCGGTGAAGGTGCTGGTGGTCAGCATGTACCCAGAAGACCAGTACGCCATCCGCGCGCTGCGCGCCGGTGCCTACGGCTATGTCAACAAGGGCGGTGACCCGCAGCTGATCGTGCAGGCGGTGCGCACGGTGGCCCAGGGCCGCAAGTACGTGACGCCGGAGATTGCGCAGATGCTGGTGGAGAGCCTGACCACGCCGACCCATGCGCATGCCCACGAAAAGCTGAGCGACCGCGAGTTGCAGACCCTTGTGATGATTGCCTCGGGCAAGCGGCTGAGCAACATTGCCGAAGAGCTGACGCTGAGCCCGAAGACGGTGAGCGTGTACCGGGCGCGGGTGCTGGAGAAGCTGGCGCTGCAGAACAACGCCGAGTTGACGGTGTATGCGATTCGCAATGGGTTGGTGGGGGAGTAGGGGCGGCTTGGTTTGCTGCTGCTGCGGCCGCAGTTGCGTCTGCTGCGGCCTGATGCTTGTGGCTTGACGCTTGAAGCTTCGCCGCCTCGCGGCACCGCGCCGGGTCGCGCCCCGGCAGGCGGTAACTTTCTTGTCGCGACAAGAAAGTCACCAAAGAAACGCCTTCCAAACTGGGCGGACACCAGCCCAACGTTTGCAACGGCCATGGCGCTGCGCCTCGCCTGTTCGGCTCGAACAGAGGCAGCCGGACGCAGCACCGCACATTCCACGGCCGTGCACCCCCGGTCAGGGCTGTGACGCG
>JANNMP010000420.1:0-1520 GCA_031398015.1 Burkholderiaceae bacterium | reverse complement strand
CGAAGCGCACGAGGCGCTGAACGAAAACTTCGATCACTCGCTCGGGCTCTGTTACCGAATCATCAATACGTTCTATCCCCTGCTCGGCGCGCGCACGAAGGCGACCGTCGAGTTGTGCCGGAAGATGACGCAGACATGCCAAGCTCCGCACGGCCCCACGGCCTCGGCCTTGCCGCCACGGTCTCGGCATGCAGACATCCTGCGAGGGCGCGTGCCGTGCTGCAGGCGAACGCGGTTTCTCCGCGGACGCCGGGTGCCGCCAGGCGCCTGGGATGCTTTCAAGTGCCGGCCTGCCAGCTGTGCCGTCAAACCGGCCGCGCCTGGAAGCGCACGCCCGGCAGTGCGGCCAGGTCGGCGTGCTGGGTCCACAGCAGCGCGCCGTGGTCGCTGGCGGTCTGCCAGACCAGCGCATCGGCCATCGCCAGGTGGTGCAACACCGACGCCTGGGCTGCCCGCAGCAGCCCAGCGGCGTCCAGATCAACCACCTTGCCGCGCACCATGAAACGCACAGCGGTCTCGGCGTCGGCCACGCTGCGCTGGCGCAACAGCACCCGGCTGACCTCGAACAGCGTGATCGTTGGCACCAGCAGCGCGCTGTCGTCGGTGAGCGCGGGGGCGAAGAAGTCAGCGTTCGCGCCGTTGGCCAGGTATTCCAGCCAGCCGCAGGAATCGACGACGTTCACGGCTGCTCGGCGTCGTCATTGGGCACCCGGGTGTCGATGCCGGGAAACAGGCCACGCATCGCCGCCATCGGCTGCACCGGGATCAATTCGATGCGGTCACCCAGCAGCCGCGCTTCCAGCCGCTGGCCCGGTTGCAGCGACAGCGCTCGGCGCAAGTCGCGCGGGATGACGATTTGAAATTTGGGCGACAGTGAAACAGATGTCATACAAAACCTGATTCGGCGGATGTTCAAAAAGTCGTAGTACGGCACATGTTCATCACCCGGGGCTCGGCGCGCTGCCGCCCGCTGCTGCCCGCTGCCGCCCGCTGCCGCCCGCTGCCTGGCCCTGCAGCGCCTGCATGGCATGCTCGGCACCTTTCTGCCCTGGCATCCGCCCGCTTCGACATGGCCGACGCGCCCACCGTTTCCAGCCCCCCGGCGCCCACTGCACCAGGCGCCATGCCCGCGTTGGCCAGCCTGCGCATCGACCGCAGCGCCGCGCCGCTGCAGCGCCGGCGCAAGCGCTGGCCCTGGGTGCTGGCGGCGTTGGTGGTGGCTGGCGCCGCCGCCGCGCTGCTGCTGCCACGCCAGACCGCCGTGCAGGCCAGCGCGGTGCTGGCGGCCTACCCGTCGCAGCAATACGCCGAACTCACTGCATCGGGTTATGTGGTGGCGCAGCGCCGTGCGGCGGTGGCCAGCAAGGGCACGGGCCGGCTGGTGGAGCTGAACGTGCGCGAAGGCAGCCTCGTCAAACAGGGCGCGCTGATCGGCCGGCTCGATGCCAGCGACGTGCTGGCCGCCGTGGCCGCCAGCCAGGCCGGCGTGCTGCAGGCCCAGGCCGCGCGTGCCCAGGCCC
>JANNMP010000030.1:0-11095 GCA_031398015.1 Burkholderiaceae bacterium | reverse complement strand
GGTCGACTTCGTGTTTGCGATGGCGCCGCACCATCCGCTGGCGGCGGTCGACGGGCCAATCAGCGACGCCCACATCCTGGCCCATCGCGCGGTGGCGGTGGCCGATTCGGCGCACAAGCTGTCACCGCTGACGGTGAACCTGCTGCCGGGGCAGGACGTGTTCACCGTGCCCAGCATCGCGGCCAAGATCGAGGCGCTGATGCGCTGCATCGGCATCGGCTTTGTGCCCGAGCCGCAGGTGCGTGAGGCGCTGCGCCTGGGCCGCCTGGTGGCCAAGCCGGTGCAGCGCTCGCGCCAGCCGGCACAGTTCGGCTATGCCTGGCGTGCGGCGGCCACGCCGCAGCCACGCAAGGCGCCCCAAGGCCTGGCGCTGCAGTGGTGGCTGCAGCAGCTCGACAGCCCGGCCACCCGGCGCGCCCTGCTCGAGCGCCACCTGGGCTTGGCCATGGCGGCGGTTTGACGTGCCTGCGGCGCCTTGCACCGGCCGCTTTGCGCCGTCGCCCACCGGCCCCTTGCACGCCGGCAGCCTGGTGGCGGCACTGGCCAGCTGGCTGGACGCCCGCGCCCAGGGCGGGCGCTGGCTGCTGCGTTTCGAGGACGTGGACACCCCGCGCTGCGTGCCCGGTGCTGGCCAGCACATCCTCGGCCAGCTGGCCGCGCTGGGCTTGCTGCCCGATGCGCCACCGCTGTGGCAATCCGGCCGCAGCGCGGTCTACCAGACGGCGCTGGAGCACTTGCTGCAGCACGGCCTGGCCTACCCCTGCGGTTGCAGCCGGCGCCAGATCGACGCTGCGCTGCGCGCCCAGGGCCAGGCGCCGCAGCGGTTTGCAGAGCGCATCTACCCCGGCACCTGCCGCAACGGCCTGCAAGGCAAGCCGGCGCGCGCCACCCGGCTGCGCACCCACATCGGCGGCACCGACGTGTTGATCGATTGGTGCGACCGCCGGCTCGGCCCGCAGCAGCAGGATGTGGCGCAGGCGGTGGGTGACTTCATCCTGCAGCGTGCCGATGGCCTCTGGGCCTACCAGCTGGCTGTGGTGGTGGACGACGCCGACCAGGGCGTGACACATGTGGTGCGCGGCACCGACCTGGCCGACAACACCGCGCGGCAAATCCATCTGCAGCGCCTGCTGGGCCTGCCGACGCCGCACTACCTGCACACACCGCTGGTGCTGGCCGCCGACGGCCACAAGCTGAGCAAGCAGAACGGCGCAGCGGCGCTGGACACCCGCCAACCGCTGGCCACGCTGCAAGGCGCAGGCGCCGTGCTGGGCCTGCCGGCGCTGGACGCCCCCAGTGTGGGTGCATGGCTGCACAGCGCCAGCCGCGCCTGGGCGGCGGCCTGGCCGGTGGCCGTGGCCCGGCCAACGGCGGTGGCATGATGCGGCCCCCTTCCCCCACTTCCTTCTTGCTGAAATGGACTCGGACATGACCCCCACCGCCTCGGGCCTGCAGTACGACGACACCACCGCCGGCAGCGGCGCCGAAGCCAGCGCCGGCCAGCGGGTCAGCGTGCATTACACCGGCTGGCTGCACGACCCCACCGCCACCAACGGGCGCGGCAAGAAGTTCGATTCCAGCAAGGACCGGGGCGACCCGTTTCGCTTCCACCTGGGCGCCGGCCAGGTCATCGCCGGCTGGGACGAGGGTGTGCAGGGCATGAAGGTGGGCGGCACGCGGGTGCTGCTGATCCCGGCCGACCTGGGCTATGGCGCGCAGGGCGCGGGCGGCGTGATCCCGCCGAATGCCACGCTGGTGTTCGAGGTCGATCTGTTGGCCGTTTGAGCGCCTGCGCACGCCGCTACACTCGGCTTTTGGTCGGCAGTTCACCCAGGCGTTGCCGCGCGACATGCTCGCGAGCTAAACCTGCCATCACCCACCCACAGCCCAACGCATCCTCAGCGTGCGCCAGGCTGGAAGCCGGCAACCACCAGCGCCCCGTGACCGGGGTTTGTGCGTGCGTGTGGAGTGCTGGCCATGAGTCCGCAAGGCCGCCCTAAGGGCGAATTCCCGCTTGGCGGGACGGCGCGAAGCGCCAAGGGTGCGAACGGTCCCCGTTCACCGCTGTCTGTCGTCGTGCCCGATCTGTCCTTGTTTGCCAAGGCGCTGGGCCAATCACTGCAATCCCGCCATGCCGCTGGCGGGCCGCCGCCGGGCCATGTGGAATTGCTCAATCTGCTGGCCCGCGCGCTGGGCCACCGCAACCTGCAGGCCCTGCGTGCCAGCGCAGCGGTGGCGGCGCTGCCCACTGCGCCATTGGCCGCCGAGGACCGGCCGCCGCCGGCCAAGCTGAGCGACAACGCCCGCAAGGCGCTGCTGCAGTTCGACAGCCGCGGCCGGCTGCTGCGCTGGCCGGTGAAGTACAGCGTGCAGGCGCTGGCGATGTGGGTGCTGTGGACGCTGTTCGACGGCCGGCGCGTCTACACCGAGCGCGAGGTCAATGAGGTGCTGAAAGCCGCGAATGCCTTTGGTGACCATGCCACGCTGCGGCGTGAGCTGATCAACCACCGCCTGATGGCGCGCAAGAGTGATTGCTCTGAATACCGCAAGCTGCCGGTCCGCCCCGATGCCGAGGCGCGTGCGCTGTTGCAAGCCTGGCGGCTGCAGCGCCGCACGCTCAGCGATGAGCGGGTCGAGCGTGCCGACAGCCCGCGCCGCCGGGCGGCTGCCGCTGCACCTCAGACCTGAAGCAGGTGCGCCCGGTAGTACAGCAGCTCGTCGATCGACTCATGGATGTCGGCCAGCGCGGTGTGGGCCTGGGCTTTCTTGAAGCCGGCCAGCACCGCCGGCTTCCAGCGCTTGGCCAGCTCCTTCAGCGTGCTGACATCGAGGTTGCGGTAGTGGAAGAAATCTTCCAGCAGCGGCATGTCCTTGGCCAGGAAGCGCCGGTCCTGGCAGATGGAGTTGCCGCACATCGGGCTCTTGCCCTTGGGCACGTACTGGCGCAGCCAGTCGATCACCAGGGCCTGGGCGGCGGCTTCGTCCACGCTGGACGCGCGCACCCGCTCGGTCAGGCCGCTGCGGCCGTGGGTGGCGGTGTTCCAGCCGTCCATGGCGTTGAGCACCGTGTCGCTCTGGTGGATGGCGAGCACCGGGCCTTCAATGCGCGTGCCGAGCATCGGGTCGGTCACGACCACGGCAATCTCGATGATGCGGTCGGTGAAGGGCGACAGGCCGGTCATCTCCAGGTCGATCCAGATGAGGTTCTGGTCGCTGCTGGCCAGGCTTGCAGGGGCGGTGGTCTCGGGCATTGGCACATTGTCGCCGCTCATGTCCGCTGCTGACCTCCGCCGCTGACCGCCGCTGCTGACCGCCGCTGCTGACCTCCGCCGCTGCTGCAGCGCACAACCCACCCGCCTACACTGCGCGCCATGCCTACCTTGCCCGCCCTGCCCGCCCTGCCCCTGACCCTGTTGTTTGCCACCGCGCTGCTGCTGTCGCTGGCTGTCAAGCTGTGGCTGGCCACGCGCCAGATGCGCCATGTGGCGGCGCACCGGGGTGCTGTGCCCAGCGCGTTTGCCGCCACCGTCAGCCTGGCAGCGCACCAACGCGCTGCCGACTACACGCTGGCCAAGGGCCGGCTCGGGCTGCTGGCCAGTGCCTGCGGCACCGCCGTGCTGCTGGGCTGGACGCTGCTGGGCGGGTTGGACGCGCTCAACGGCGCCGTGCTGGGCGCCGTGCAGCCGCGCTTTGGCAGCATGGCCTACCAGCTGGCGCTGCTGGCCGCCTTTGTGCTGACCAGCGCCGCGCTTGACCTGCCGTTCGAGCTGTACAGCACCTTCAGGCTGGAGCAGCGCTTCGGCTTCAACCGCAGCACGCCGCGCCTGTTCGTCACTGACCTGCTGAAGAGCGCTGCGGTGGGTGCATTGATCGGCCTGCCGTTGGCGGCCCTGGTGCTGTGGCTCATGGGCGCCGCCGGCGGGCTGTGGTGGTTGTGGGCCTGGGGCGCGTGGGTCGGGTTCAACCTGTTGATCATGGTGGTCTACCCAACGCTGATCGCCCCCATCTTCAACAAGTTCACGCCGCTGGCCGACGAGGGCCTGACGGCGCGGGTGCAGGCGCTGATGCAGCGTTGCGGCTTTGCTGCCAAGGGCCTGTTCGTGATGGACGGCAGCCGCCGATCGGCCCATGGCAACGCCTATTTCACCGGGCTGGGCGCGGCCAAGCGGGTGGTGTTCTACGACACGCTGCTGGCCAAGCTGGATGCGGGTGAAGTGGAGGCGGTGCTGGCCCATGAGCTGGGCCACTTCAAGCACCGGCACATCCGCCAGCGTTTCGTGCTGTTGTTCGGCGTCAGCCTGCTGGCGCTGGCCTTGCTGGGCTGGCTGGGCGGGCAGGCGGGCTTCTACACCGGCCTGGGCGTGCAACCCAACTTGGGCGCACCGAACGACGCACTGGCGCTGCTGCTGTTCATGCTGGTGCTGCCGGTGTTCGGCTTCTTCGTGTCGCCGCTGTCGGCGCAACTGTCACGCCAACATGAGTTTCAGGCCGATGCCTATGCCTGCGCCCAGGCCAGCGGCGCCAGCCTGGCCAGCGCGCTGCTGAAGCTGCATGAAGACAACGCTGCCACGTTGACGCCTGACCCGGTGTACGTGCGCTTTTACTATTCGCACCCACCCGCCAGCGAGCGGCTGGCAGCGCTGGCCATGCGCAGCGCATGAGCTTGGGCCCCAGCAACGGCACGGGCAACGGTCTGGTGGTGGCCACCCACGGCCGCCATTGCATGGTGGAGGCCGGCGACGGCAGCCGCCTGCTGTGCCACCCACGCGGCAAGAAAAGCGACGTGGTGGTCGGTGACAGGGTGCACTGGCAGCCGGCCGGCGACGAAGGCGTGATCGACAAGCTGGCCGAGCGCCGCAACCTGCTGTTCCGCCAGGACGAATGGAAGACCAAATCCTTCGCCGCCAACCTGGACCAATTGCTGGTGCTGGTGGCAGTGGAGCCGATGTATGCCGAAACCCAGTTGGCGCGGGCGCTGATCGCGGCGCAGTCGGCTGGCATTGCCACCACCATCGTGCTCAACAAGACTGACCTGCCGACGCTAGACGCCGCCCGCGCCCGGCTGGCGCCCTATCGGGCGATGGGTGTGGTGGTGCTGGAGCTGTCGCTCAAGCGCCAAGGCGTGGCCGCCGCCGCCCAGTTGATGCCGCTGCTGGCGGGCAAGGCCACGCTGGTGCTGGGCCCCAGCGGCATGGGCAAGAGCACGCTGATCAACCTGATGGTGCCAGCCGCCGCCGCGCAGGTGGGCGAGATCAGCAAGGCGCTGAATGCTGGCCGCCACACCACCACCAGCACCAATTGGTACTGGCTGGACGCGACGCGCCAGAGCGCGTTGATCGACTCGCCCGGCTTCCAGGAATTTGGCTTGCGCCAGTTGCAGGCCACCGACCTGCCCGGCCTGATGCCTGACCTGCAGCCCCATGCCCAGGCCTGCAGGTTCTACAACTGCAGCCATCTGCATGAGCCGGGCTGCGGCGTGCGCGCGGCGCTGGATGCAGGGGCGATCCACCCGTCGCGCTACCGCATCTACGGCGAGTTGCACGCCGAGCTGTCGCAGACGCGGTATTGACCCCACGGCCTCGCAGCGCTCGGCCGGTTCGCCAGGCACAGACAGTCCTCAGGACTGTCTGAGTCCGGGCTCACCCAACGAGGTTCGCCAACGTCAGCAGCGCCACCAGCAGCATCCACAACACGACCGACCGCCAGACCAGCCCCACCACGCTGCGCAGATGTGCCACCTGGGGCAAATCACCGGCCGTGGAGCCTTCTGCAGCGCCATCGTCAGACGGCCCGCCGTCAAAGCTGCGTGAGCGGTCTGGCGTGACCCCCGGCGCGGCGCTGCCGCCGAGCCGCACACCCACGGCACCGGCGGCTGACGCCAGGATCACACCCTCATTGGCGTGCTTCCACAGCGCCGCATCACGCCGCCAGGCGTTGATCGCTTCTTCGAAGTTGCCCACCACGGCAAAGCCGAACGCCGTCAGGCGGGAGGGCACCAGGTCGATCAGCGCAAACATCTGCTGGCTGACCGCCAGCAGCCGCTGGTTGGCCGGCACGCCCAGCGCCTTGCTGGGGAAGGCCCAGTAACGGGCGGCAAATTCGGCCATGCGGTAGAGCACCGCGCCCAGCGGCCCCAGGCCCAGGGTGGAGAACAGCACGAACCAGAAAAACACACCGAAGACATGGCGGTGCGCGGCCAGCAGCGCATGCTCGATCACATGGCGCAGCAGCTCGGTGCGTGGCAGCTCGCTGGCGTCCAGGTGCCGCCATTCGGCCAGCAGGCGGCGGGCTTCGGCCTCGTCACCACGGTCGAGCGCGTCGCGGATGTCGGTGTAGTAGTGGCTGAACTGGCGAAAACCCAGCGTCAGGTAGAGCACGCCGACGTCAAACAGCAGCGCCAGCAGCAGGCTCCAGTGGGCCACGGCCAGGTACAGCGCGCCCAGCAGCAGGCCCGGTGCAGCCACCGACACACCCCACACCACCCAGGCATGGTGGGCACGGCCAGCGTCGAAGTTGCGGCCAGTCCAGCCCACCCACGACACCAGCAGGTGGTGCACCCAGTTGTCGCGTGGCAGCGGCTTGAACTGCTCGATCACCAGGGCCAGCAGGACGGCGAAGAAACTCATCGTTGGCGATGATAGCGAGCGGCCTGGTGGCAGCCGGCGCATCGGCGGCCGCTCACGGCTGCACCAGAAAGCCGTACAGGTTGCGCAGCATCGCCGCCGTGGCGCCCCAGATGAAGTGTGGCTCGCTGCGGCCGGCGTCCTGCCAGACCATCGACAGAAACTGCCGCTGCTGGCCGGCGGCGTCAAACAGATGGCGGCGGTGGTTGCGCGGTTGCATCAGAAAGGCCAGTGGCACCTCAAACGCCTCGGCCACCTCAACGGCATCGATCTGCAACACGAAGCCCGGCGCCACCAGCGCCACCACCGGCGTGACCACGAAGCCGGTGACGGTGCTGTAGGCCGGCAGCGCGCCGATCACCTCGATGTGCCGGCGTGCCAGGCCCACTTCTTCGTCGGTCTCGCGCAGCGCGGTGGCAATTGCATCGGCGTCCTGCGCCTCGACCCGGCCACCGGGAAAGCTGACTTGGCCGGCATGGCTGCGCAGGTGCTCGGTGCGGCGTGTCAGCAGCACTTGCAGGCCGCGCTCGCGCATCACCAGCGGCACCAGCACGGCGGCTGCTGCGGTGCCGGCGTCGGGGTTGAAACGGGTGCCATCGCCGGGGATTTCAGCCACCCAGCCAGGCCGCGCCGCAAAGTGCTCACGCAGGGCCTGCGGCTGCAGGCGTTCTGCCGGCACTGCGGGCAGATGCGCATCCACGCTGTGCACCGGGATCAGCTGCGGGTTGGTGATGCGCGGGACAGTGGTGGACATGCGCCATTGTCGCGGCCAGAAACAGGCAAGCCGCCCGAAGGCGGCTTGCATTCAACCGTGGGCGTGAACGATGTTCAGGCCAACTTCTGCGGCGTTGCCGCGTTCGCTCCCCGTCGTGCTGCGCACGCTGCTGCGGCTGCGCCGCAGGCCTGAACTGCGTTCAGGCGAGCTTCTCTTTGATGCGGGCCGACTTGCCTGAGCGCTGGCGCAAGTAGTACAGCTTGGCGCGGCGCACGTCGCCGCGGCGCTTGACTTCGATGCCCGAGATCAGTGGGCTGTAGAGCTGGAAGGTGCGCTCGACGCCTTCGCCGCTGGAGATCTTGCGCACGATGAAGCTGCTGTTGAAGCCCCGGTTGCGCTTGGCAATCACCACGCCTTCATAGGCCTGCACTCGCTTGCGTGTGCCTTCGACGACGTTGACGCTGACGATCACGGTGTCGCCAGGGGCAAACACGGGGATGGTCTTGTTCAGGCGAGTGATCTCTTCCTGCTCGAGGGTGCGGATCAGGTCCACTGGGTTCTCCTGGGCGTTCATGCCGGTGCTGTTGGTGTTGCAGCAGCGCCGAATTGCACTGCTGCGTGGGCCCGGCAGAGGACCGCAAAACCCGTGATTATAGCTTGGGCACAGGCCCGCTTGCCAGGGCATTGGCCTGCAGCGCCGCCAGGCAACGTTCGTCGTCATCCGACAAGCAGCCAGCCGCGCGCGCTGCGGCAATCAGCTCGGGCCGCTGCCGCTGGCTGATGGCCAGCGACTGGTCACGCCGCCAGCGGGCGATCTGGCCATGGTGGCCGCTGAGCAGCACCGCCGGCACCGGCCACTCGGCGCCATCGGCGGTGATCAGACGCTCGGGCCGGCTGTAGTGCGGGCAATCCAGCAGGCCGTCGGCGGCCGAAAAACTGTCTTGCTGGTGTGATTCGGCCGTCAGCACACCGGGCTGCAGCCGCGCCACCGCGTCCAGCAGCGACAGCGCGGGCAGTTCACCGCCCGACAGCACAAAGTCACCCAGGCTCAAGACCAGCGTGACATGGCGGTCGATCACGCGCTGGTCAATGCCTTCGTAGCGCCCGCACAGCAGCACCGCGCCAGGGCCAGTGGCCAGTTGCCGCACCAGCGCCTGGGTGATGGGCACGCCGGTGGGGCTGAAGTGGATCACCGGTGGCACCGCATCCGTTGGCGCCGTCGACGCCTGCGCGGCGGCGCGGTCGGCATGCACAGCGGCCAAGGCGCGTTCCAGAGGCTCAGCCAGCATCACCATGCCGGGGCCGCCGCCGAAGGGCCGGTCATCAACCCGGCGGTGGTTGTCGCTGGCAAAGTCACGCAGTTGCCACAGCCGCACGTCGACCAGGCCGCTGTCGAATGCGCGGCGGGTGATGCCTTGCGCCAGGTGCGGCGCAAACAGCTCAGGGAACAGCGTGATGGCATCGAAGCGCATGGGCGCGGCGCCTCGGGCAGGCGGTCAGTAGTCCAGGCCCCAATCGACGGTGATGCGCTTGCCGGCCAGGTTCACATCGTCGATGTAGGCAGCCACGAACGGGATCAGCCGCTCGGTGGCATCTGCGGCTGATGCTGAGTCGCTGCCCGCCATGGCGGCTGGCTGCAAGCGCAGCACGCTGTGCGCCCCGGTGTCGATCAGGCCGACCACCGTGCCCAGCGCCTCGCCCTGGCGGTTGACCACAGCCAGGCCGATCAAGTCGATCCAGTAAAACTCACCATCGCCTGCGGTGGGAAATTTGGAGCGCGCGATGAAGATGCGCGCTCCCTTCATTGCCTCGGCGGCGCTGCGGTCGGGCAGTTCTTGCGCGGTGGCCACCACCGCATCACCCTGGGTCTTGCTGTGGGTGATGTGCAGCACCGGCGGCATCGCGCCAAGCGGTTTCGGCACCGTGGCGCTGGGCTCGGGTGGCAGCACAAACCAGCGGCGCGATGAAAACAGCGCCTGCGGGTCTTTGCTGAAGGGCATCACGCGGATGCCGCCCTTGATGCCCCAGGCGCCCAGCACCCGGCCAACTTCGATCGCGTCGTTGGGGAAAGCTTGCTCGTCAACCTGTGGGTCGGCCGAGACAAGCGGCCCTGCAGGCGCAGCCAGCGTCATCGCAGCGGCGCGCTGGGGCCGACGGCCAATGCTCAGGCGGCAGCAGCAGCCGCCGGAGCCACCTGGGCCTTGGCGGCGTCAACCACCAGGCGTTTGACGGTGGGCGACATCTGCGCGCCAACGCCAGTCCAGTAGGTGATGCGATCCAGCGCCACGCGCAGTGGCTGCTCGGCACCGGCGGCCATCGGGTTGTAGAACCCCAGGCGCTCCAGGTAGCGGCCGTCGCGGCGCTCGCGCGCGTCAGCCACCACGATGTTGTAGAACGGGCGCTTCTTCGCGCCACCACGGGCCAGACGGATCACAACCATGTTGGTCTTCCAAAAGTTCAGTGGCAGCAAAGGTGGGCCGTTGATCTGGCCCAACGCCGCCGAAACCGCGCATTATAAACTGAGGTTCTTTGTCAATCGCAGCGCTGTTTACCGAGCATGACACCACCTGCCCTGCTGGTCCGCCCCAGCACCCCTGCCGATCTGCCCGCCATCACCGCCATCTATGCCGAGGCAGTGCTGCACGGCACAGGCACCTTCGAGCTGGAGCCGCCTGACCAGCCCGAGATGGCGCGCCGCCGTGACGACGTACTGGCCAAGGGCCTGCCGTTTCTGGTGGCGCAAGACCGGGGCAGTGCCACGGGCCAGGTGCTGGGCTATGCCTATGCCAACCACTTCCGCCCGCGCAGGGCTTACCGCTTCTGCCTGGAAGACTCCATCTACCTGCACCCCGCAGCGCGTGGCCGTGGCGTTGGCAAGCTGCTGCTGGCCGAATTGCTGGCCAGATGTGAAGCCGCCGGCGCACGCCAGATGCTGGCGGTGATCGGCGACGCCGCCAACGCCGGGTCGATCGGCGTGCATGCCGCACTGGGCTTTGCCCACACCGGCGTGCTCAAGGCATCGGGCTGGAAGTTCGACCGCTGGCTCGACGTGGTGCTGATGCAGCGCGCGCTGGGCCACGGCGACACCGCGCCGGGCGGCGAGTGAGTGGCGCCGTGGCGGTGGCCGCAGTGGCCAGGTCCAAGTCCAAATCCCTGGCCACCTGGCTGGCGCTGCTGGGCGGCCTGCTGGGCGCGCACCGCTTCTACCTCTACGGCAGGCGCGACGTGCTGGCCTGGCTGCACCCGGTGGCGAGCCTGATCGGCCTGGCCGGCGTCGTCCGCATGCGCAACCTTGGGCAGGACGACCATGCCGCCTGGCTGCTGATTCCGCTGTTCGGGCTGATGCTGGCCGCCGCGATGCTGTCAACCATCGTGCTGGGCCTGACTCCCGACGAGCGCTGGGCCGAGCGCCACCACAGCCCCGGCCAGCCGCTGCGGCATACCCGCTGGGCGCCGGTGATTGCGGTGGTGATTGCGCTGCTGGTGGGCGGCGCGGCGCTGATGGGCACGCTGGCCTTCGGCGGCCAGATGTTCTTCGAGTACCAGCGCTTGAACATGTAGCGGCGCGGCTGTCGAGGACGGGCTTCGCAGGTTGGCGCTGTACCTGTGTTGGCGCCGACCGAAAACTGGGCCACTTTTGAGGGAAGTGCCGACCCAAAACTGAGCCAGGTGAACAACCTACCCTGCTGCTTTTTTGTGCAGCAGAGGACGACGGGTGACCACCATGGACATGATTGGCGGGATCCGGCGGTTGCAT
>JANNMP010000029.1:0-18072 GCA_031398015.1 Burkholderiaceae bacterium | reverse complement strand
GACATGGAGCATTCGCCGCTGGACTTCGGCAGCCTGGTGCATGTGCTGCAGGCGGTGGCGGCCACGCCCATGCTGCCGGTGACAAGGGTGCCGTGGAACGACATGGTCACGCTCAAGCGTGTGCTCGATGCTGGCGCCACCACGCTGCTGGTGCCGTTTGTGCAAGACGCCGACGAAGCCCGGCGCGCGGTGGCAGCCTGCCGTTACCCACCCGACGGCCAACGTGGCATGGCCGGCATGAGCCGGGCAACGAAATTCGGCACTGCGCCCAACTACTTCGGCACGGCCAACGCCGGCATTTCGGTGATCGTGCAACTGGAGACAGCGCCGGCCGTGGCCGCACTGGAAGCCATTGCCGCCGTGCCCGGCGTGGACGCACTGTTCCTTGGCCCGGCTGACTTGTCGGGCAGCATGGGCCATGTGGGGCAGCTCACCCACCCGGCGGTGATGGCCTTGATGGCCGACGCAGTGCGCCGCGCCAAGGCGGTGGGCAAACCCGTGGGCACGGTGGGCGGCACGGCCGAACTGGTGCGTGAGTACCGCGCCATGGGTTTTGACTTTGTCGCCATTGCCTCTGACCTGGGGCTGCTGATGCGATCAGCGATCAACGCGGTGCAGACGCTGCGCGACGGCCAGCCGGCCCCGGCGTTGATGAGCACCAGCGGCTACTGAACACCACCGGAACCCCACATGGCCGCTGTCGAGTTGAAGAATGTCGTCAAGAGCTACGACGCCAAGATCACCGTGGTGCACGGTGTGGACCTGCAGATCCGCCACGGCGAATTCGTGGTCTTCGTCGGCCCGTCGGGCTGCGGCAAGAGCACGCTGCTGCGCATGCTGGCCGGGCTTGAGCCGATCACCAGCGGCACAGTCGCCATCGATGACAAGGTGGTCAACAACCTGCCGCCGCGCCAGCGCGACATCGCGATGGTGTTCCAAGACTATGCGCTGTACCCGCACAAGACCTTGTACGACAACATGGCATTCGGCCTGCGCCTGCGCAAGACACCTGAAGACGAGATCAAGCGCCGGGTGATGGACGCGTCCAGGCTCTTGCACATCGACCACATGCTTGACCGGCGGCCGGCGGCGCTGTCGGGCGGCCAGCGCCAGCGGGTGGCCATCGGCCGGGCCATCGTGCGCCAGCCCAAGGTCTTCTTGTTCGACGAGCCGCTGTCGAACCTGGATGCTCAGCTGCGCCACGAGATGCGCACCGAGATCAAGAAGCTGCACCAGCGCCTGGGGGCGACCATCGTCTATGTGACGCATGACCAGGTGGAGGCGATGACGCTGGCCGACCGCATTGCCGTGCTGTCGGCAGGGCGCCTAATGCAGTACGACACACCCGAGGCCATCTACAACCGGCCGGCGGCGCTGTTTGTGGCCGGCTTCACCGGCGCCCCGCCGATGAACCTGGTGCGCTGCCGCGTGGACGCTGACCAGGTCGACCTGGGCGGCGTGCGCTTTGCGTTGCCCACTGACCTGGCCAAGCGCGCGACGGGCGTGGCCAAGCTCACCTTCGGGGTGCGGCCAGAGAACCTCACGCTCGGCGCCCAGGCCGCCGGCAGCGCCGAGCTGGCCGCCGAAGTGCTGTTGCGTGAGCCGCTGGGCGCCGAGACGCTGGTCACCTTCCGCATTGGCGCGGGTGACGGCGCTGTCGAAGTGGTGGCGCGCTGCCCGGCGTCGTTCCATGATGCGCCTGGCACCCGCCGCACACTGCACCTGCAACCCAGCCACATGCACTTGTTCAACGCCGACGGCGGGGCGGCGATCTGACGACCCGCCCTTTCACCGACCCAACGCTTTTCGGAGACAACCATGAAACGCCGTGATTCGATGCTGACCGCCGCGCTGTCCACCCTGGCCCTGCTGGCCGGCCTGGCCACCCCGGCCGACGTGCTGGCGCAAACCAAGCTGCGGGTGTTCTCGGGCGGTGCCAACCAGCGCCCCGACCTGATGCGCAAACTGTTTGACGACTACCAGAAGGCCAACCCCACGGTGGCCATCGACATCGAGACCGGTGGCGCCACCAGCGAGCTGCAGCGCCAGTACCTGAGCACCGTGCTCAACGCCAAGGACGCATCGATCGACATCTACATGATCGACATCGTCAACCCGGCACAGTACTTTGGCGCCGGTTGGCTGGAGCCATTGAACGCCTACCTGGGCGAGCCGGCGTCGGTGATGAAGCCCTACCTGCCGGTGTACGCGGCCAGCAATGTGGTCGACGGCAAGATCGCCGCCATGCCGGCGTTTGCCGACGCCATGTTCATGTACTACCGCAAGGACCTGCTGGCCAAGCACGGCGTGGCCGAACCCAAGACCTGGGACGAGCTGACAGCGGCGGCCAAGAAGATTCAAGCCGCTGAATCGGCAGCCGGCAACTCCAACCTGCAAGGCTTGAGCATCCAGGGTGCGCCCATCGAAGGCGCGGTCTGCACCTTCTTGCTGCCGTACTGGGGCCAGGGCAAGGATTTCAATGACGGCGCCGGCAAGATGACGCTGGACAAGGCGGCTGCGGTCAAGGGCCTGAACCAGTGGCTGGGCATGGTCGACGCCGGTGTCATCAAGAAGAACGTGGCCGAGGTCAAGACACCCGACACGGTCAACGAGTTCAAGGCCGGCCAGGTGGTGTTTGCCATCAACTGGGGCTTTGCCTGGGACCGTTTCAAGGACGACAAGGACAGCCAGGTGCAGGGCAAGGTGGGCGTGATGCCGCTGCCGGCCATGGCCGGTGGCCAAAGCGCCACTTGCGTGGGCGGCTGGCAATGGGCGGTGAGTGCCTTCAGCAAGAACAAGGCCGAGGCGGCCAAGCTGGTCAAGCACCTGTCGTCACCGGCGTCCAGCAAGTTTCTGGCCATTGAGGGCAGCCTGCTGGCCACCTATGCGCAGGTGTACACCGATGCCGATGTGGTCAAGAGCGTGCCCTGGTTCAAGGATGCGGCCAACGTGGTGGTGGCCGGCAAGAGCCCGCCCATGAGCAAGGACTACGGCCAGGTCAGTGACGTGATCCGCAGCACCACCAGCGCCGTGCTCGCCCGCACCAAGACCCCGGTCGAAGGCGTGGACGAGATCGACAGCCGCCTGCGCCGCATCATGCGCTGACGCTCCCAGCCAGCAGCCAACAGCCAACAGCGAGCAGCCCACCATGGCCGGCCCCACCCTGATCGACCGCCTGCGTGACCCCAGCGAACGGGCGCTGGGCGCACTGCTGCTGGCGCCGGCCTTTGCCCTGCTGGCGCTGATCGTCGTCTACCCGATCGGCAAGCTGCTGTTCAACAGCTTCTTTGACCTGCGGCTGTCGGGCGGCGGTGGTGGCAGCAACGGGTTTGGCAAATTCGTCGGCTGGGACAACTACGCCCTGGTGCTGTCCGACAAGGCGTTCTGGAACGCGACCAAGAACACCGTGCTGATCACCTTGATCACCGTGCCCGGTGCGCTGGTGGTGGGCATGGGCCTGGCGCTGCTGGCCAACCTGCCGTTTCGCCGCCTGTGGCCGGTGCGCCTGGCGCTGCTGCTGCCATGGGCCCTGCCGCTGAGCTTTGCCGGGCTGATCTTTGCCTGGTTCTTCCACACCGAGTACGGCGTGGTCAACGACGTGCTGCGCCGCTTCGGCATGTCGACACAGCAAGACCCCACCATGTGGCTGTTGCGGCCCAACTGGGCGTTTGCGGCGATCTGTTTGACCATCATCTGGAAGACCAGCAGCTTCATGGCGCTGATCCTGCTGGCCGGGCTGCAGATGATCCCGCGCTCGTTGTACGAGGCGGCCGAGGTCGATGGCGCGTCCAAATGGCAGCAGTTCTGGCAGATCACTGTGCCCATGTTGATGCCCAGCATCATCGTGGCGCTGATCTTCCGCACCATCACCGCGCTGCAGACCTTCGACATCCCCTACACCATGACCAAGGGCGGCCCGGGTGAATCAACCGAGACGCTGGCCATGCTGATCCACAAGACCACCATCGAGTATCTGGACGTGGGCTACGGCAGCACGCTGGCGGTGTTCATGTTCGTGCTGTCACTGTGCGTGACAGCGGTGTATTTGCGCCGCATCGGCCGCAACGCAAACTGAGGAAGCGGGCATGACACAAGCCGGCATGGCCTTCCCGCTGTCGCCCAAGGCGCTGCGCTTCTTCGCCGCCGCAGCGGTGGTGATCAACGGCTTCTTCCCCGCACTGTGGATCCTGCTCACGTCGCTGAAGTCGGAAACCGAGCTGGTGCAGAAGCCCATCACCTGGCTGCCGCACAACCCGACGCTGCAGAACTATGTGCAGGCCTTCACCGACCAGCCGCTGCTGCTTTACCTGGGCAACAGCGTGGTGGTGGCGCTGCTGGCAACCGCCTGCTCGCTGCTGGTCAGCGCCTGCGCGGCCTATGCCATTGCGCGGCTGAACCTGAAGCGCCGGCAATTGATCCTGACCTGCATCGTGGCCAGCAGCATGTTTCCGCTGGTCACCCTGCTGGTGCCGATCTTCGAGACCATGCGCAGCCTGAACCTGCTCAACACCTACACCGCGCTGGTGCTGCCCTACATCGTGCTGAACCTGCCGGTGTGCACGCTGGTGCTGGTCAGCTTCTTCCAGGCCATCCCCAAAGACCTGGAGAACGCCGCCATGATCGATGGCTGCACCCGGCTGGGTGCGCTGTGGAAGGTGGTGGTGCCACTGGCCGCGCCGGGGGTGTTCACCGCCGGCATCCTGGCGTTTGTCAATGCCTGGGACGAGTTCCTGCTGGCCTTGTCGCTCAACTCGAGTGCCAGCATGCGCACCCTGCCAGTGGGCATCACGCTGTACCAGGGTGAGTTCAGCTTCCCCTGGCCGATCATCTCGGCCGCGCTGATCGTGGCCATCGTGCCCATCGCGGTGCTGATCGCCTTCTTCCAGGAGCGGGTGGTGGGCGGGCTCACGCAGGGGGGGTTGAAAGGTTGAGCATGGACAAGATTCGCTATGGGCTGATCGGCTGCGGCAGCATGGGCCGCGAGCACATCCTCAACCTGCAGGCCATGGGCGGCGCTGAAGTCACCGCCATTGCCGACCTGCATGCCGCCAGCCGCGATGCCGCTGCCACGCTGGTGGACGCCTGGCGGCCCAGGCTGTTTGCCGACCACCACGCCCTGCTGCAAAGTGGCCTGTGTGACGCGCTGGTGATCGCCAGCCCCAACCACACCCACGCAGCGGTGCTGGCCGACGCGCTGGCCACTGATTTGCCGATCCTGGTGGAAAAGCCCCTGGTCACCAGCATTGCCGACGGCCTGCAGTTGCTGAAGCTGGCCCAGGGCCGCCAGGCCATCACCTGGGTGGCGCAGGAATACCGCTACATGCCGCCGGTGGCCGAAATGATCCGCCTGGCCCATGGTGGTGAGGTGGGTGCGCTGCACCAGGTGGCCATCCGCGAACACCGCGAACCGTTCTACCCCAAGGTGGGTGACTGGAACCGCTTCTCGGCCAACACCGGCGGCACGCTGGTGGAAAAGTGCTGCCACTACTTCAACCTGATGGAGTTCATTCTGGGTGAACATGCCCAGCGGGTGTTTGCCTCGGGCGGCCAGCGGGTCAACCACCTGGACGAGCGCTACAACGGCCGCACGCCCGACATCCTGGACAGCGCCTATGTGATCGTCGAGTACCCCAGCGGCGCCCGCGCCAGCCTGGACTTGTGCATGTTTGCCGAGAACTCGGTCGACAACGAGCACATCGTCATCGTCGGCGATGCCGGCAAGCTCGAATCACTGCTGCCGTCGCTCACATTGCGGGTTGGGCTGCGTGCCGACTGGGGCCGCCGCGAGGCCTGGGGCCAGCCATCGGGCACCGGCCGGGGCGTGGCGGTGCGCCGGGTGTGGGACACCAACATCCGCTATGCCGGCCAGCACTTCGGCGCCAGCTACATCGAACACCAGCGCTTTGCCGCTGCGCTGCGTTGCGGTGCGCCGGCCGAGATCCCGCTGGCCGAGGGCCTGCGCGCAGTGGCCGTGGGCCTGGCCGCGCACCAGAGCATCGCCACCGGGTTGCCGGTGGCGATGGCCGATGTGCTGCCGGCGGAGCTGGTGTGATGGACGCGGTGTCGCCAGCGCAGCGGCCCGACACGCGGCCTGACACGCGGCCTTACACGCGCTACGCCTCGTTGGCTGGCAAGCTGGTGTTCATCTCCGGCGGCAGCTCGGGCATTGGCGCCGAGCTGGTGCGGGCCTTTGCCGCGCAAGGCGCCAGGTTGGCGTTCTGCGGCACCCGGCCCGACGGTGGCCAGCCGCTGATCGATGAGCTGACCGCTGCCGGCCACAGTGCGCCCTGGTACGCGGCCTGTGATGTGCGTGACATCCCGGCCTACCAGGCGCTGCTGGCCAGGCTGGTCAGCGAACTTGGGCCTGTGCAGGTGCTGCTGAACAACGCCGGCCGTGACGACCGCCATGCGATGGAAGACGTGACACCGCAGTTCTGGGACGACCGCCTGGCGCTGAACCTGAAGCACTATTTTTTCGCCATCCAGTCTGTGGCGCCCGGCATGGCAGCCGCCGGCGGCGGCAGCGTCATCAACATGGGCAGCGTCAGCTGGATGCGTGGCCGGCCCAACCTGGTGGGCTACACCACCGCCAAGGCCGGCATCCTGGGGCTGACGCGCACGTTGGCGCGTGAGCTGGGGCCGCGTGGCATCCGCGTCAATGCGCTGGTGCCCGGCGCCATCGTCACCGAGCGCCAGACCACGCTGCACCGCGACGCCGCCGCCGACCAGGCCTTTCTGGATGCGCAGTGCCTGAAACTGCGGCTGGACAGCGCCCATGTGGCGCGCGCCGCCCTGTTTTTGGCGGCCGACGACAGCGACGGCATGACCGGCCAGCATGTGCTGGTGGACGCCGGCATTGCCCAGCAGTCGGTCATCAGCTGAGCCGCCCACGCGCCTGCCCCAGCCCCTTGGCGCTGGCTGGGCACACGCCACGCGCAAACCTTACGTTTGCTTGCGGGCCGCACACGCTGGCTGCAACTATCGTGACGGGGTTGTCACTTCGGAAGCCAGCATCATGCAGTCCACGCCCCATGCCCGGCCACACCCGTGGGTACGCTGTTGCTGGGCCCTGGCGCTGTGGCCCGTGGTTGGCGCTGCCAACGCCGCCACCATCAGCGGCGAGCAGCTGGCCAATGTGGCGCCCGACAGCGGGGACGTGTCGTTCAGCGCCGCCGATCTGCCCGGCGTGCAATTGCGCGTGACTGAGCTGGGCGCGGCCACCATGTCGGGCTCTGACCTGTTCGGCTACACCGGCCTGTGGTTGGGTGCGGCTGGCAACGGCGGGCGCTACAGCCTGCAGTTCAGCACACCGGTGCAGCAGCTGGCGCTGAGCTTTGTTGCCCTCACCACGCTGGGCGGTGATGAATACGAGCAAGTGTCCGACCTGGTCACCGACCAGGCCGTGGCCATCAGCCTGCAAAGCCCCGACAACAGTGCCGCCTGGGACGGCAGCCTGCTCGTGCCGCTGGACGAAGACAGCCGCGGCACGCTGCAGTTGGTGGCCCTGCAGCCACAGGGTTTCAGCCGGCTCAGCTTCAGCCACTTGCAGGCCGTGCCATTGCAGGGCTGGGTGATCAGCCAGATCCAGTTCGACCTGCAGCCCGTGCCCGAGCCCACGCCCATGGCGTTGCTGGCCTGTGGCTTGTGGATGTTGTGGCACCACGCCCGCCGGGCCTGACCCACAACGCTTGCCTGCAACGCCAGGCTTGGGCAGGCACCATGCGGCGCCTGCTGCCATCGTGATCACTTCGGAGGCTGTCACATGACCCGAACCTTGTTTGGCGCGCCAGCGCCCGCGCGCTGGCTGCCATGGCTGGGCCTGGCGGCCGCTCTGGCCCTGTCGGCCTGTGGTGGTGGTGAGCGTGCCGCTGGCAACGGCACTGCTGCCAACATGGCTGCGGCGCCCGACCAGACGGCCCAGGCCGCGCCCCAGGTGGTGAATGCCACCACCGCCACCACCACCCGCAACGCCGTGCGGCTGGCTGACCAGGCCAGCTTCGGCGCCAGCGAGGCGCTGGTGGCCAGCATCCGCCAGATGGGGCCCGAGGCCTGGGTGGCCGACCAGTTGCAACGCAGCGGCTCGCGCTACAGCCGTGGCCAGGGTGGCGCCATCCACCAGCCCGAGCGTGACAACTTCTGCGCCGACAAAGACCCCGACCTGTGCTGGCGCGACTGGTTCTCCAGCCAGCCGTTGCTGTGGGATTTCTACCGCAATGCGCTCACCCAGCCCGACCAGCTGCGCCAGCGCGTGGCGTTTGCGCTGGCGCAGATTCTGGTGATCTCCGAGACCGAGCTGTCGGGCACCTACGGCTTTCGGCGTTATCACAATGACTTGCTGGCCGGCGCCTTCGGCAACTACCGTGCGCTGCTGCGCAAGGTGGTGCTGTCGCCGATGATGGGCGACTACCTCGACCATGTGAACAACGACCGGCTGCAGCCCAACGAAAACTTTGCCCGCGAGCTGCTGCAGTTGTTTGCCTTGGGCACTTGCAAGCTCAATGCCGACGGATCGCTGGTGGGCGGCCAGTGCCAGGCCACTTACGACAACGAGGTGGTGCGCAACTACGCCTTTGCATTGACCGGCTGGACATACCCGGCGGGCGGCAGCTCGGTCTGGGGCTGCTGGCCAGCAGGCGCCAACTGCCGTTGGTACGACGGTGAGATGGTGGCGCGGCCCGTGCTGGCCGACAACCTGCCGCGCAGCCTGCTGGGTGGTGTGCTGGTCAGCGCCAGCCGCACGCCGGCACAGGCACTGGACGCGGTGCTCGACTCATTGGTGGCGCACCCCAACATGGCGCCGTTCATCGGCCGCCAGCTGATCCAGCACCTGGTCAAGAGCAACCCCAGCCCGGCCTATGTCAAGCGCGTGGCGGCTGCGTTTGCCAGTGGCCGGTTTGCCACTGCCAGCCGCAATTTCGGCAGCGGCGTGCGGGGTGACCTGGCCGCCACTGTGGCTGCCGTGTTGCTGGACACCGAGGCACGCAACTCGGCGCCACCGCTGGTGGCCGAGAAGCTGCGTGAGCCGGTGCTGATGATGACCGGTGTGCTGCGGGCATTGAATGGCCGCAGCGATGGTGATGCGATGGGCTGGTGGTGGGGCGAGTCACTCAAGCAGCCCATGTTCCGCCCACCTTCGGTGTTCAATTTCTACCCGCCCAACTACCCGGTTCCTGGCACCCGCCTGGTGGGCCCGGCCTTCGGCATCCACAACGCCAACACCGCGTTTGCGCGCCTGAACTACTTGAACCAGCTGCTGTACTGGGGCGGCATGGATGCCGATGCCAGCGTGCCCGGCGCGTTGGGCACGTCGGTTGACCTGAGCGCCTTCCGCGCCGACGCGGCCGACGCCACCAAGCTGGTTGACCGGCTGCTGGCCCTGGCCACCGGCGGGCGTTTCAGCGCCAGCAGCCGCACGCTGGTGATCAACGCCGTCAACGCCTGGCCGGTCAACGACCCGTACGCTGATTGGCGCAGCGAGCGGGTGCGCACAGCGGCCTATCTGGTGTTTGCGTCGCCGGCCTGGCAGGTGCTGAACTGAGCCCGCGCTGCGGCTGATTCAAACCGCCCAACCCGTTGCAGGAGCGTCCATGGCACACACCGACCCGAATCCCCACGCTGCCCAACTGTCACGCCGCCGCCTGCTGCGCTGGGGCGGCGCAGCAGGCGCCGCTGCGCTGGGCGCACCGCTGCTGGCACCGTTGGTCAGCAACCATGCCAGCGCCGCTGGCGACGACTACAAGGCCCTGGTCTGCCTGTTCCAGTACGGCGGCAACGACGGCCTGAACATGCTGCCCCCGCGTGACGCCGGCCGCCATGCAACCTACAGCGCGGTGCGGGGCGGGCTGGCGCTGCCACGCAGCAGCCTGGTGCCGCTGGACGCCGACCACGGCATGCACCCGGCCATGGCCGCGCTGGCGCCGGCCTGGGCCGAAGGCGCGCTGGCGCCGGTGTTCAACGTCGGCCCCTTGTTTGCGCCGCTGAACAAGGCGCAGTACCTGGCCGCCGGGCTGGGCAGTGCATTGATCCCCGACAGCCTGTTCTCGCACTCTGACCAGCAGCTGCTGTGGGAAGCCGCATCCACCAACGCGCTGGAGCGCACCGGCTGGGGCGGCCGTGCGGCACAGGCCATGGCCACCACCAACCCGCCGATCTCGTTTGGCGGCAACGGCCACTTCACGCTGTCTGAGCTGGTCCAGCCCTGGGTGCTGCCCGGGCCGGGATCGGAGTTTGGCGCGGCCGGCTTCTACGACCATGCGCCGTCGCTGGCCCGCCGCACGGCGCTGCAGGGCCTGATGCGTGAGCTGCAGAAAAGCCCGCTGGCCGAGGCCTATGCCCGCACCGGGCGCAGCGCCTTCGATCTGGAAGCGCGGCTGGCACCGCTGATCGCCGAGCGGCCCGACCCGGCCAACGATGCCAGCGGCATTGCCACCGCGTTTGCGCCGTTGATCGACAACGGCTACTTGCCCAGCAGCCTGGCAGGCCAGCTCTACCAGGTGGCGCGCTTCGTGCACGGCCGCGCCACGGTGCAGGGCAGCCGCCAGGTGTTCTTTGTGCAGACCGGTGGCTTTGACAACCATGCCGACCAGATCGGTGGCTCATCACTGGACGGCATCCATGCCGCGCTGCTGGGTGACATGGCAGCAGCGATGGCGGCGTTCTGGCGCGCCATCAAGGCCATCGGCATGGCCGACCGGGTGACACTGTTCACCCAGAGCGACTTCGGCCGCACCTTTGCCCCCAACCAGACCCAGGGCACTGACCACGCCTGGGGCAACAACCACCTGGTGCTGGGCGGTGCGGTGGCGGGCCGGCGCATATTTGGCCGCTACCCCACGCTGGCGCTTGGCGGGCCCGACGACGTGGGTGTGGATGACTGGGAACTGCAGGGCCGCTGGATTCCGTCGACCTCGGTGGACCAGTACGCCGCGACCCTGCTGCGCTGGTGGGGCCTGCCGGAGGCCCAGCTCGATGTGGTGCTGCCCAACCTGCGCAATTTCGGCTCGGCGCGCAGCGTCGGCTTCATGCGGGCCTGAGGTTCAACCTAACCCGCATTGGGCGCGTCGGGCGCGTCGGGCGCGTTGGGGGTGGCATCCTCAGCAGCCGCAACTGCGCCGGGATATGACCGTGTTCACGCTGCTGTTCGACCAGCTGCTGGGTCAGGCTGATGTGTTTCATGGCGGGAGTCAGGGTCAGTCTTGCAGCGCCTTGCCCACGATCTCACGCACGTCGTCGCTGATCTTGGCTGATGCAGCCACCCGCGCCACCGCCTCACGCGCGGCGCTGCGCCAGGGCTCGGCCAGCGCGCGCCAGCGATCCATGGCCCGGGCCAGGCGTGATGCCAGCTGCGGGTTGATGGCGTCCAGCTCCAGCACCCGGTCGGCCCAGAACACATAGCCTGCAGCGTCGGCGCGGTGGAATGCGGCCGGGTTGTCGCGGCAGTAAGCGCTGAGCAGGGAGCGGGCACGGTTTGGGTTCTTCAACGAAAAGTCAGCATGCTGCATCAGCGCCTTTACCCGCTGCAGGCCGCTGCCGCCGTTGCCGTTGCCAGTGCCGTTGCCTGCGCCAATGCCGCTGATCGGCTCAGCCGCCGTGGCCTGCAGGTTGAACCACTTGTCGATCACCAGATCGTCACCGGCAAACAAGGCATGGAAACGCGCCAGCGCCGGCTGGGCCAGCGCTGCATGGCCATCCACCAGCGCCAGCAGCGCGCCGAAGCGGTCGGTCATGTGGCTGGCGTCCTTGAAGCGCTGGTAGGCGCGGCCGGGCCAGACATCGTCACCGCGCTGCACCGCGTCCAACACCAGCAGGCGCAGCGCATGGTTGGCCAGCGCGCGCCGGCCGGCCTGTGCCGCATTGGGCTGGTAGCCCTCGCGCACCTGGTGGGCCTCGAATGCCCACACCCAGTCGTCGCGCAACGCAGCCGCCAGTTGCAGACGCATCTGCTCGCGCAGCTGGTGGATGCGCGGCGGGTTGACCTCGTTGCCGCAGCATTCGGCCACATAGGCCTCGCTGGGCAGGGCCAGCACCTGGTCTTTGAAGGCCGCATCCAGTGCCGGGTCACGCAGCACCTGGCGCATGGCCTGCAGGTAGGCGTCGTCCAGCGGCGGCAGATCAGCCGTGCCTGGCAGGGCTGCCATCAAGCGGCCCAGTGACAGGCGCTGGCCGGCCTCCCAGCGGTTGAAGGCATCGGCATCGTGCTGCAGCAGGGTCAGCAGCGCGGCATCGTCCAGGCCGTCGTCCAGATGCACCGGCGCCGACAGGCCACGCAGCAGTGATGGCACCGGCCGCGCCTCCACATTGACAAAGGTGAAGCTCTGCTCGGCGCCGCTGAGCACCAGCACCCGCTCGGTGCCCACCGGCTGCGCTTCGCCTTCCAGCTTCAACGGCAGCGCGCGGCCGCTGTCGGCCGCCACCAGGCCCATCAGCACTGGCACCATGCAAGGCAGCTTGCTGGCCTGGCCGGCCGAGGGCAGGGCGCTTTGGGTGAGCGTGAGCGTGTAGCGCCGCGCGTCGGGGTTGTACACACCCCTCGCGCGCAGCACCGGCGTGCCGGCCTGCGCGTACCAGTGTTTGAAGCTGGACAGGTGGCTGGCCAGTGCGCTGGCCGGGTTGGCGTCGGCAATGGCCTGGGCAAAGTCATCGCAGGTCACGGCCTGGCCGTCATGGCGCTGGAAGTACAAGTCCATGCCGGCACGGAAGCCCGCACGGCCCACCAGGGTGGCCATCATGCGCACCACCTCGGCGCCTTTTTCATACACCGTGGCGGTGTAGAAATTGTTGATCTCGCTGTAGCTGTCGGGCCGCACCGGGTGGGCCATCGGGCCGGCGTCCTCGGGGAACTGCACCGCCCGCAAGTTGCGCACCGCGTCGATGCGCAGCACCGCGCGGGCCGACGCCGTGCCCGCCATGTCCATCGAGAATTCCTGGTCGCGGTAGACCGTCAGGCCTTCTTTCAGGCTCAGCTGGAACCAGTCGCGGCAGGTGATGCGGTTGCCGGTCCAGTTGTGGAAGTACTCATGCGCCACCACGCTCTCGATGCCGGCGAAATCATCATCGGTGGCAGTGGCGGGGCTGGCCAACACGTACTTGGTGTTGAAGATGTTCAGGCCCTTGTTCTCCATCGCCCCCATGTTGAAGTCGCCGACGGCCACGATCATGAAGCGCTCCAGATCCAGCGGCAGGCCGAAGCGGGCTTCGTCCCAGGCCACGCTGGCGATCAGCGAGTTCATCGCGTGCTCGGTCTTGTCGAGGTCACCCCGGCGCACATGCACTTGCAGCAGATGCTCTGTGCCGTTGCGCGCGGTGATGCGCTGCTCGCGGCACACCAGGTCAGCCGCCACCAGCGCAAACAAATAACTCGGCTTGGGGAAGGGGTCGTGCCATTTGGCCATGTGGCGGCCAGCGCCTAAGTCCGCCGTCTGCAGCAGGTTGCCGTTGCACAGCAGCACCGGGTACCTGGCCTTGTCGGCACGCAGCGTGACGCTGAACACCGCCATCACATCGGGCCGGTCCAGAAAGTAGGTGATGCGGCGGAAGCCCTCGGCCTCGCATTGGGTGAAGAAGCCTCCGCCGCTGGTGTAAAGCCCACTCAGTTGCGTGTTTTTATCGGGCGCGCAGGTGTTGCGGATTTCCAGCGTGAAGCTGGCCTTGTCGGGCGGGTTGTCGATCACCAGACAACCATCGTCATGGCGGAACGACACGCTCTCGCCGTCGGCCAGGCAGCGCAGCAGCACCAAGTCCTGCCCATGCAGGCGCAGCGGCGCGCCGGGGGCGGCGTCGGCATGGCGCTCGATGGCCAGCTTGCTGGCCACGATGGTCTTGGCCGGGTCGAGGTCGAACGTGAGATCGACGCTGCGGATCCAGAACGCCGGGGGCGCATAGTCTTCGCGGCGGATGACGGTGGCGGGGCCTTCACGCATGGCGGGGCTTCCAATCAAGGAGTGGGGTGCGGCCAGGAGGGCAGGGCAGCCACCGGCCGAGGGGTCAGTTCGTCACAGCCCGGCTTTCAGGCTGGCCTCGATGAAGGCATCCAGGTCGCCGTCCAGCACTTTCTGCGTGGCTGAAACCTCGACGTTGGTGCGCAAATCCTTGATGCGGCTGTTGTCCAGCACATAGCTGCGGATCTGGTGGCCCCAGCCGACGTCGGTCTTGGTGTCCTCGAGCTTCTGCTGCTCTTCCATGCGTTTTCGCATCTCATGGTCATAGAGCCGGCTGCGCAGCCGCTTCCAGGCGACATCACGGTTGCTGTGCTGGCTGCGGCCGTCCTGGCACTGCACCACGATGCCGGTGGGCAAGTGCGTGAGCCGCACCGCCGAGTCGGTCTTGTTGATGTGCTGGCCACCGGCACCGCTGGCGCGGAAGGTGTCCACCCGCACGTCCGACGGGTTGATGTCGATCTCGATCGAATCGTCCACCTCGGGGTAGACAAACAGGCTGGCAAAGCTGGTGTGGCGGCCACCGGCTGAATCGAACGGGCTCTTGCGCACCAGGCGGTGCACGCCGGTTTCGGTGCGCAAGTGGCCGAAGGCATAGTCGCCCTCGATCTTGATGGTGGCGCTCTTGATGCCGGCCACGTCGCCCGGGGTCTCGTCTTCCAGCGTGGCGGTGAAGCCCTTGCGCTCGGCGTACTTCAGGTACTGGCGCAGCAGCATGCCGGCCCAGTCACAGGCCTCGGTGCCACCGGCGCCGGCCTGGATGTCGACAAAGCAGTTCAGCGGGTCAGCCGGGTTGCTGAACATGCGGCGGAACTCCAGCCCTTCGACCGTCAGGCGCAATGCGTCCGCTTCAGCGGCAATGGCGGCCAGGTCGTCAAAGGCCGCGTCGGCCTTGCTCATCTCGTACAGCTCGGTGTTGTCGGCCAGGTTGCTGGCCAGGTGGTCGACGGTGCCGACCACGCCTTCGAGCAGCTTCTTCTCACGCCCCAGCTCCTGGGCGCGCTTGGGTTCGTTCCACACGCTGGGGTTTTCCAGCGCGGCATTGACTTCATTCAACCGCAGGGCTTTGCGGTCGTAGTCAAAGATACCCCCGGAGCTGCTGGGTGCGGTCGCTCAGATCGGCGAGCAGCGTGCCGATGGCGTTGACTTGTTCGGTGTCCATGACGGGGGTGTGTCGGTGCGGGTTGGCAGGCGCGGATTCTGGCATGGGGCCTGGCGCCAGGCCCTGCGCTGGCCCTGCGTTGGTGCCGCGTCGCCGTGACGTTGCGGCTAGCATGCCAGCGCGATGGCAACACCCGTGTCCACAACCTCGGCCTATTGGCGCAGCACCTTGAAACTCAGCGCCTGGCTGCTGGCGCTGTGGCTGCTGGTCACGCTGGGCGTGGGCCTGTTCGGGCCACAGCTGGGCTTTGCGTTCTTTGGCTGGCCGTTCGGCTTCTGGGCCACGGTACAGGGCGCGCTGGCCGTGTTCTGCGTGATCGTGTGGGTCTACGCCTGGGCGATGGACAGGCTGGACGCAGTGCACGGCCGGCCGGCCGGCGATTGAGGTCGGCGCGGGGCTGCAGTGCTGCAGTCGGCCAGGGTCAGGGAATGGCGACGGCGAAGGGGATGTCCACAAGCTGACCGCGCACGTTGACGCGGGCGCGCGCCAGCACGGTCTGGCCTGCGGCGAACACACCGGCTTCGCCGGCGTCGATCGTGAAGCGCAGGCGGTGGGTGGGCAGGGCCAGGCTCATCAAGCGCCCCAGGCTGCCGTACAACGGGATCAGCTGCTCCACCCTGTCGGCATACAGCATGGCGCCGCCGCTTGCGGTGGCCAGCGCGCTGAGCGATTCGACATCAATGTCGCCGCTCAGCCCGATGGTGAACAGGCGCACGCCGTCGGCGCGCGCCGCGTCGATCACTTGCAGGCGCCTCTGCGCACAGCTGCCGGCCGTGGCGCAGTAGCTGTCAGCGCCATCGGTGAAGACCACCATCGCAGGTGTGTGCCCGGCGGCCAGCGCCGCATCGGCCACGGTGCGTGTGCGCATGGCATCGATGGACGCGTACAGCGGCGTCTGGCCGCCGCTCTGGTTGGCCAGCGCGTCCAGCTGGGTGAAGTACAGCGGTGCCGCCGCCTTGTCGGCCACAGTGCCCAGCACCGTCAGTGGCTGCTGCGGCAGCCGGGCGCCATTGCCATCGGCGAATGCGCCGATCACGGCCTGGTCACCCGGCGCCAGGCTGCTGATCAAGGACTTGGCGGCATACAGCCGTGCGTTCAGGCGGTCGCTGTTGACGATGCTGCCGCTCTGGTCGATCAACAGCCCCACGGTGTGGGGCGTCACCGCCTGGGCGGGCACCAACTGCAGGGCATTTGCCGCCGCGCTGGCCAGGGTGGCATGGTCTGCTGCGGCATTGCGCAGACAGTCAGCGGCAGGGGTGGCGGTGTCGGGCTGGCAAGCCAGCAATTGAAAGTCAGCCGCCGTGAGCCCGTCCACGGCTTGCGCGTCGGCGCCCACCACCACCAGCTCCACCTCGAAGACCAGGGTGCGCCCGTCGTCCGAGCGCAGCGGCTGCACACCGCTGCGCGATGCCATGGACCCGCCAGCGGGTGCGGTGGCGCGCTGCAATGTCACCGGCACGGTGGTGACCAATTCGGTGCCGAGGGTGACCTGGGCCACCACCGGCGTGAAGGTCGGCACCGAGATGCCCAGCTCAAGCGCGCCGGGTGCCCCGGCAACAAACGCGACGCCGTTGGCACCGGTGGTCACAGCGGGGATGTTGCCCAAAGCCGGTGTGACGATGGCGCCAGACACGGGGGCACCGTAGGCATCGACCACAACCACCTTCGCCACACTGAACTTGGTTTCGTCCGACCCTGCACCACCACCACCGCAGCCTGCGGCGACAGCTGCCGCTGCCAGCGCGGCCACGCCCTGCCACCGCACAAGGGTCTGTTTCCAATGAAGTTCACGCATGCTGCATTCCGCCAGTCGGGGCCCACCAGCCCACTGCCCGGCGGGCAGCGCAACCCGTGGGCATTGATGGCGGGATCGTGCCGGCCGCGCCGCAACCAGGGCCTAGGACGGCGCTGAAACCCGCGTAGGACGCCGACCCTGTTGCAGACTGTGGTCAGTGGTCAGTGGTCTGGCGCGTCCGGCGACCAGCCACCAGCACTCACGCGGGCGCCACCACCGGCGGCCCCAGCGCACGCAGCACATCGCGCACATACTGCGCCCGGTCCTTGGGGTCGGCAAACTCACGCTCGATGCGCAGCTTGTCGTTGCCGGCCAGCTTGACGCATCTGTTCTTCTGCACCAGGGCGATGATCTTCATCGCATCGATCGGCGGGTTGGGGCGGAAGGTGATGTTCATCAGCTTGGGGTTGGCGTCGATCTTGGCCACGCCGTAGGGCTTGGCCAGCACCCGCAGGCGGTGGGTGTCGAACAGCGTCTGGCCCTGCGCCGGCAGCTTGCCAAAGCGGTCGGTCATCTCTTCGAGCAGCACATCCAGCTGCTCTGGCCTGTCGGCTGTGGCCAGGCGCTTGTACAGGTTCAGCCGCACCTGCACGTCGCCGCAGTACGCAGTCGGCAGCAGCGCCGGGGCATGCAGGTTGATCTCGGTGCTGCCGCCAAAGATGCCGGTGGGGCTGAGCAGGTCAGGCTCCTGCCCCATCTTCAGTGCCCGCACGGCTTCGGCCAGCATGTCGTTGTAGAGCTGGAAGCCCACTTCCATCATGTTGCCGCTCTGGTGCTCACCCAGCACCTCGCCGGCACCGCGGATTTCCAGGTCGTGCATCGCCAGATAGAAGCCCGAGCCCAGTTCTTCCATGCTCTGGATCGCGTCCAGCCGTTGCTGCGCTTGCTTGGTCAGCGTCTCGGTGTCGGGCACCATCAGGTAGGCATAGGCTTGGTGGTGGCTGCGGCCCACCCGGCCGCGCAACTGGTGCAATTGCGCCAGGCCGAACTTGTCAGCGCGGCTGATGACGATGGTGTTGGCACTCGGCACGTCGATGCCGGTCTCGATGATGGTGCTGCACAACAGCAGGTTGTGGCGCTGGGCGATGAAGTCACGCATCACCGATTCCAATTGGCGCTCGGGCATCTGGCCATGGGCCACGGCAATGCGGGCCTCGGGCACCAGCGTGGCCAGGCTGGTG
>JANNMP010000337.1:0-4157 GCA_031398015.1 Burkholderiaceae bacterium | reverse complement strand
GCGCAGGCCACAAAGGCCAGGCGGTCGATCAACTGGCCGCTGTCCACCCAGGTGTTGCCGGTGCGCAGCCCGTCCACGATCATCTGCGGGCTCACGCGCTGGTTGCCGCCAGTGCGCACCATGCTGTAGTTGCGCTGGTATTCGCCGGGCCAGAAGTCGTTGTCGGAACGGCGGTCATCGACACTGAAGGCGCCACGGCTGTGCCAGTCGCTGCTGGCAAAAAACCACCAGTTGCGGCCTTCGCCCAGCAGCGCATCCCACACCCCGCCCACGGCTGCGGCATACACGCCGGTGCCGCCGTAGGTGGTGCCGCCGACGGAGTCGACGTTGACACCGCTGATGGTGTTGCGGCGCAGGTTGTACTCACCGCGCCGGTCTGACGCGCCGTGGCCGGGCTGGCTTTCAAACCCGAAGGCCACGCGCGGTGCGGCGTTGTTGAAGTTGCGCAGATGCTCGATGTTGAAGCCGTTGTTGCCGCCTGGGTTGAACGGGCCGGCACGCTCCAGGTGGGCCGGCACGTAGTAGCTGGCCTCACCGTGGAACTGCTTCATCCACTTCAGGCTTTCCACCGTCTTGTTGTGGCCGGTGGTGCCTTGCGTGGTGCCAGTGGGCACCAGCTTCTTGGCGGCATCGTTCCAGATCGGGTCGCCGCTGTTCAGGCTGCCGGGCACAGTGCAATCCCAGTTGTTGCCGATGCCGGTGTTGACGTTGCCTGGCTGGGTGGTGGCATTGCCGCGGCTCAGGTCGCTGTTGCCGCGGTCAAAGCAGTACTGCCACATCGCCAGCGCATTGGCGTTGCCCTGCGCGGTGTAGCCGGCCGTGGTGGGCAGCGGGGTGGTGAAGGTGCTGGGTGGGATCTGCCCCGTGACCACGCCCATCGAGGTGTGCTCATGGCCAGCCACCACCGATTCCACGCCGATGAACAGCGGCTCGTTGCGCACCGCCGCCAGGTATTCCATCAGTGGGTACTGGTACTCCTGGATGGCCTGCCAGCGCCACATGACTTGGTTGGGGCTGCTGCCCGAGGCATTGCCCTTGGGCTGCACTGCAGGGCTGGTGTTCTGCCAGGTGGTGCTGGGGCCTTGCGTGGTCAACGGATAGGCCGGGGTGGACAGGCTGGCGTCTTCAGGCAGGGTGCAATTGCGGTTGCCCGTGCCACCGTGGCCGGCTTGCACAAACCAGTCCAGACCCCAGGGCGTGTCGGCCGTGCGGTCCATCGACTTCTTCACCTTCTTCTGCAGCGACACCGCGCCGTCAGAGCAGGTGGAATGGTTGTGGAAGTCACCGGCCAGGTACTTGCCGGCGGTTTTGCCGGCCTGCACCGGTTGTGGCGTGGCCAGCAGGGCGGCAGTGCCGATCACGCCAAGCGCGGCCAGCGCCAGCGGTGTCTTGCGATGTTTGGTGGTCATTGGGTTACTCCAGTGGCAAGGGGTCGGGCTGCAATGGCATTGCCATGCCGGCCCGTTACGAAAAACGCGGGAAATCAACGCTCAGCGTGGCGTGCACCACACCGCTGCGTGCAAAGGTCAGCCGCAGCGGGTAGCTGCGGCCGGCGTGCAAGGCATGGCGCAGCGGCGCCAGGCGCAGGTGCAGGCCGTGTTCGGACAACTCGATGTCGCTGCCGGCGCTGATCGGCAGGTCAACCGGCAGCCCACGCACGGCACCACCCATCTCCGCACCATCGGCCACCGGGGTGTGCACGCCGATCAGTCGGTCGTCGGCAGTGACTTCGTCAAAGCGCATGCACAGCACGCCCGTTTCGGCGTCACCGGCGGTGGCGCGGGTCCAGGGGTGGGTGATGCGCAGAAACTCGGCCTGCACTTCACAAGCCCGCGCGCTGGGTAACAGGCTGCTGGCGGCCAACGCCAAACTGTTGCGCAGCATGCTGCGGCGCTTGGTGGCAAACAAGGCTTGCACGGTGGGCCCTCGTTGCGCCAGCGGCTGACGGCCGCCTATAGCGCTGGGGCAGTGTCAGCAATGCATGTGACTGCGGCATGACCGCGGCACGACAGCGCGTTGTCACGCCGCTGTCGCAGCCTGCGGCCAGACTGCGGGCTGCCGCTGCGGCCACCAGGCCGCGCCCCTGCACCCTAGGAGACCACATGAAGCCACTGATCACCTTGGCAGCCGCGCTGGCCATGCCTCTTGCGCAGGCCGCCGGCCCAGCGCTGGTCGACTTCGAGACCCCCACCAGCTTTGCGTCGATTGCCGAGCACTACAACGGCGGCACCGACAGCGCCGGCCTGGCCGGCAGCAACCTGGGTGTGTCATTCACAGCCGATGCACTGGGCCTGATGAACGACAGCGCCGGCCCTTACTTCAGCAACGCACCGTCGCCGCTGGGTGTGATGGCCCCGGTGGGCGCTGACGCCACGATGAACGTGGCCGCAGGCTTCACCGGCGGCGTCGGCTTCTGGTATGCGTCCTCGGCATTCGTGCTGCAGGGCGTGAATGTGTGGACCGGCTTGAACGGCAGCGGCACGCTGCTGGCCTCGTTCAACCTGGCCAGCAATGCCCAGGCCGACGGCTGCAACAGCAGCGACTACTGCCGCTTCGACCAGATGACGAGCAGCTTTGCCGGCACCGCGCGGTCGATCACCTTCGGCAATGCAGCCAATGCGGCAGCGTTCGACAACATCAGCATCACCGCCGTGCCCGAGCCCACCACCGCGCTGATGTTGTCGCTGGGCCTGGCCGGCCTGTTGTTGGCGCGCCGCCGGGGTTGATGCCGGGCATGGCGCCGGTGGCCAGGCCGGGCGTTCAGCCGACCACACAGCCCGAGGTCATCGGGCTGTTTGCCACGCCCTTCATGCGCCTGCCGCGCACGCTGGATGTTGGGCTGGTGCGCGCGCTGGTGGCGCATTTCAGCGCGCTGGCCGAGCACGGCAACAGCTCGTCACCCAACCTCAGCCACACCGCGCTGCTCAAGCCATCTGACAGCGCGCTGTTCGGTCAGGCTGCGGCAATGATCACACCGCAACTGGCCGAGTTCGGTGCGCTGATGTTCGGTCAGCGCCTGGGCTGGGCGATCAAGGAAATGTGGGTCAACCTGCTGCACACGGGTGGGCGCCAGGCCATGCACAACCATGCCAACAGCTTCATCTCTGGCGTGGTCTACCTCACGCCCACCCACGCCGATGCCTGCACCGTGTTCATGAAGTCACCCGGTGGCACGGATTTCAGCTTCCGCAATGACCACGCCGGCACCACGCCGGGGCCCTACAGCGCCGACAAATGGGCCAGCCCCCAGCCCGAGCCCGGTGACATGGTGCTGTTCCCCAGCTACCTGATGCATGCCGTGCCGCCCAACCCGGGGCCATTGCGCATCAGCATGGCCTTCAACGCCATCCCCACGCGGCTGGACTCCTGGGGCTACAGCATCGGCTTCACCGGCTGATGGCTGCCGTGGGTCTGGCGCGGCAGGCTGGCCAGCGTGCGGCGCTGGCCAGCGGGCAGCGCGCCGCGCTGGTGCTGATGCTGGCTTCGGGGCTGGCGGGGCTGGGCTGCCAGATCGTCTGGACGCAGCAAGCCACGCTGTGGCTGGGCCATGACACCGCAGCCGTGCTGGCGGTGGTGGCGGCGTTCTTCGGCGGCTTGGGCCTGGGCGCACTGGCGCTTGGCGCTCGCGTGCGCCGCAGCGCGCGGCCGGGGCGCTGGTATGTGGGCTGTGAACTGGTGATCGCCGGCTGGAGCCTGCTGCTGGTGGTGTTGATGGCCCCGGCCGGCAGCGCCCTGCTGGTGTTGGTGGGTGCGCAACCGGCGCCAGCCTGGCAATGGGCCGTGGCCTTCTGCGGCAGCCTGTTGCTGCTGCTGCCGGCCACCGCAGCGATGGGTGCCACGCTGCCGGCACTGGACGCGCTGCTGCACCGCCCGGCGGTGGACGGCAGCACCACACCCAGCGCCGTGGCGGCGCTGTACGCCGCCAACACCACCGGCGCGGTGCTGGGTGTGCTGGCCGCTGCGTTCTGGCTGGTGCCTGCCTTCGGCCTGCGGGCCACGGCGCTGGTGTGCGTGGCGCTGAACCTGCTGTGCGCCGTGCTGGCAGCACGCTGGTGGCTGGCTGCCCAGGCGCTGCCGGCGCCTGCAACGCCGCCTGGCAAGCGCAGCGGCAATGCCAAGCTGCTGCTCTTGCTGGCCGCCACCGGCCTGCTGGGCAT
>JANNMP010000303.1:0-5343 GCA_031398015.1 Burkholderiaceae bacterium | reverse complement strand
GGCAACACCGCCGCCACCGCGCAATTCGACCTGAGCCGGGTGACCAACCCGTTCGTGGTCAACGATGTGTACGACGCCACCGGCAACAACGGCGCACGTGGCAACACCACCAAGCTGTTCATCGACAACATCCACTGGACGAAATGAGCAGACCGCGCCTTTGCGCTGCGCCACCCCTTGAATGGGTGGTGCCGTTCAAGGGAAATCAGCAGCCCGGCACGCTTGTGGCCGGCCCCTGCATCCACTAGCATCCGCTGTCTGAAAGCGCTTTCATATCTGCCTGAGCAAGCCAGGTGATTCTTGAAGTCGCGTTCAGAAAGGGCCGGGATCCGTTTCGGCACCGACCATCTGTCCAACCGCTCAGGTCGTCTGGCGCGGTCTGAGGAACGGTGGCGTTTTTCAGGAGCAAGCAATGATCCTCAAGTCACTCTCGTCCATCGCCGCGGTCACCTTGGTCTTGTGTGGTGGCACAGCACAGGCCGTTGAACTGGTCAACAACGGCAACTTCAGCGCCGGTCTCACCGGCTGGTTTCAAGACGCAGGCGGCGCACCCGGCAGCATGATCAGCGTGGTTGATGGTGCGGCCAAGCTCGTCGCTGGCACCGGCCCGTCCGACGTCATCATCAAGGCGTCGAATCTGGGCATCGGCACCGTCACGCCTAACGCCACTGTCACGGTGTCGTTCGACGCCAAAGGCTCATGGTCAGCCGGCGGCGTGAACTTTGCCGAACTGTTCAGCGAGGTGGCACCCAACGGCACGTCAAAGTCACAGCTGCTTGGCGGCGCACCGCTGTTCGCCCAGGGCAAGGGCAATCTGGCGGACTGGACCAGCTTCAGCTACACGACCACGCTCGGTCCGGTCGTGACGGGCGGCATTTCGCTGCTGCTGAAGTCAAGCTGCGGCGCCGATGCGGGTTGTACAGCGGTGTCGTACTTCGACAACGTCTCGATCACGGCTGTCCCGGAGCCCGAAACCTATGCGCTGATGCTGGCCGGCCTGGCTGGCCTGGCTGTGATGGCACGCCGCCGCCGCGCGGGCTGAAGCCTGCGTCTGCCGCAGCAAGCAAGGGCACCTCGGTGCCCTTCTTTCTTGGATGCCGCCCTTGACCACCAAGCCAATCGCCCGTTGGGTTCTCAGCGCCCGCGACAGCGGCGCGGCGCTCTGTGACCAGGGGCCGCTGCCCGCTGCTGACATGGCCGGCGATGCCGCCGCTCTGCCGCGTGTGTGGGTCAACAGCGCGCGGCAGTTCCAGGCGCTGGAGGGCTTCGGCGGCGCCTTCACCGAAGCAGCCGCCGTCACCTGGCAGCGCCTGGGCGCGGCGCAGCGCGATGCGGTGCTGCGTGACTGTTTTGACCCGGCGCACGGCCATGGCTACACCCTGTGCCGGGTGCACATGAACAGCTGCGACTTTGCGCTCGGCAACTACGCCCATGCCGCGCTGCCAGGTGATGTCGATCTGGCCAGCTTCAGCATCGCCCGGGACCAGCAGGCGCTGCTGCCCTTCATCCAGGCCGCGCTGCGGGCAGCGGGCAGGCCCATCAAGCTGCTGGTCTCGCCCTGGAGCCCACCGCCGTGGATGAAGAGCAACGGCCAAATGAACCACGGCGGGCGCCTGCTGCCGCAATATGCCAATGCCTGGGCGCGCTGCTTCGTGCGGTTCATCCAGGCCTATGAAGCCGAAGGCGTGCCGGTGTGGGGCGTGTCGGTGCAAAACGAGCCCGACGCCACCCAGCGCTGGGATTCCTGCCTTTACAGCGCCGAGCAAGAGCGCGACTTCGTGCGCGACCAGCTCGGCCCCGAGCTGGCCCGCGCCGGCCTGGGCCATGTGCGCATCGTCATCTGGGACCACAACCGCGACCTGATGGTCGAGCGCGCCAGCGTGGTGCTGTCTGACCACGAGGCCGCACGCTACGTGTGGGGAACCGGGTTTCACTGGTACGGCGAAAACCACTTCGACCATGTGCAACTGCTGCACGACGCCTGGCCCGACAAACAGCTGCTGTTCACCGAAGGCTGCCAGGAAGGCGGGCCGCACACCGGCGAATGGGAACTGGCCGAGCGCTATGCCCGGTCGATGATCAACGACTTGAACCGCTGGACGGTGGGCTGGATCGACTGGAACCTGTTGCTCGATGCCAGCGGCGGCCCCAACCACGTTGGCAACCTGTGCAGCGCGCCGATCCTGACGGCGCCTGACCACAGCGGCTTGCTGCACCAAAGCTCGTACCACGGCATCGGGCATTTCAGCCGCTTCATGCGGCCGCAGGCGCGCCGCGTGTTGTGCGTGGCCACGCGCGAAGCACTCGAGACCACAGCCTTCGCCAACCCCGACGGATCGGTTGCCACGGTGGTGTTGAACCGCCAGGACACGCCGGCCCCGTTCGTGCTTGAGGTCGACGGCCAGTGTTGGCGCGTGAGCCTGCCCGCCCGTGCCATTGCCACTTGCCTGACCTGAGCGCCACCGCCCCCAAAACACACCATGTCCACACGCCCCATGACAGGCGCCTTCACCGATGCCGACGGTCAGACCTGGTACCGCATCGACAACAGCGACAGCGCGCCGCCGTTTTTCATGACACTGGCCGGCGACAGCGATCTGTGGGCCTTCATCTCCAGCGCCGGCTCGTTGACCGCCGGTCGGCGGGACGCCGAGGGCGCCTTTCTGCCCTACGAGACGGTCGACAAGATCCACCAGCGCTGGGAACACACCGGCCCGCGCACCTGGATCCGTATCCTTGACAGCGCCGGTCAGGCCACGCTGTGGCAGCCGTTTGCGCCCCGCCTGGCGGGCGGGGGCGGCCAGCGCTCGGTGTGGAAGAACCTGTCGGGCACACGCATCCGCCTGCGTGAGGTGCATGCCTCGGGCCGGCTCACTTTCCAGCAGGAATGGTCGGGTGCGGCCGGCCTTGGCCTGGTGCGCAGCTTGCGCCTGGAGGCCCTGCCCGGCGCCGGGCCGCAGCGGGTGCAGGTGCTTGACGGTGTGCTCAACCTGGTGCCGCCCGGGGTCAGCGTGGCCTTGTCCAACACCCTGAGCAGCCTGACCGAGGCCTACAAGTGGAGCGAGGCCGCCGCTGGCGGCCGCCTGGGCCTGTTCACGCTCTATGCCCAGATCTGGGACCGTGCCGAACCCAAAGAAAGCTTCCAGGCCCTGGCCGCCTGGCATGCGGGCCTGCCCGCAGGTGCCGTGGCTCTGCTGTCGGCACAGCAGGTGCAGGCCTTCTGCGCCAGCGGCGTGGCCGTGGCCGAGGCGCTGGTGCGCGGCCGCAATGGCGCCTTCCTGGTGCATTTCGAAGCCGGCCTGGAGCCTGGCACGGCCGGCAGCACACTGCAATGGCACCAGGTGCTGGACGGCCCGGTGAGCCAGGTGCAGGCAGCCGACCTGGCGGCCTGGCTGCAAGCCGGCGGCGGCACAGCCGAACACATCGCCCAGGCCCTGGCCGCCAACGATGCGGGGCTGGACGATCTGCTGGCCGAGGCCGACGGCTTTCAGGTCTCGGCCGATGTGATGGCCGCCGCCCACCACCGCGCCAACGTGCTGTTCAACATCATGCGCGGCGGTGTGTTTGCCAACGGCAGTCAGTTCGACCGCGACGACCTGCTGGCCTTTGTGCAGCAGCGCAACCAGGCTGTGGCGGGCCAGCTGCGGCAGGAGTTGTCGGCCGGCCCGGCCCAGCTCAGCCGGGATGCAGCCCTGGCGCTTGCCAGCGGCTGCGGCGCGCAGGCCCAGCGCCTGGTGCTGGAGTACCTGCCGCTGACCTTCAGCCGCCGCCATGGTGACCCCAGCCGGCCATGGAACAAGTTCTCGATCCGCGTGCGTGACGCTGCTGGCCAACGGGTGTTGAACCACGAGGGCAACTGGCGCGACATCTTCCAGAACTGGGAGGCCTTGCTCAGCAGCCAGCCGGCGTTTGCTGGGTCGATGGTGACTGTCTTCCTGGGTGCGATGACACCCGACGGCCACAACCCCTACCGCATCAGTCGCGCTGGCATCAACTGGGAACGGCCTGAGCCCGATGACCCCTGGAGCCACATCGGCTACTGGGGCGACCACCAGGTGATCTACCTGCTGCGCCTGCTGGAAGCCGCCCATGCCCATCAGCCCAGCCTGCTGGCCGGGCTGTGGGACCAGGCCTTGTTCAGCTTTGCCGATGTGCCTTACCGCCTGAAAGCGCACCAGCAACAGACTGCTGAACCCAAGCACACCATCCAGTTCGACAGCGCCGCCGACCAGCGCGCCCATGACCGGGCGGCACGCCTGGGGCAGGATGGCCTGCTGGTGTGCGGCGCCGACGGCCAGCCGGTGCTGGCCACGCTGGGCGAGAAGCTGGCCATCGTGTTGCTGGCCAAGGCCGCCACCCTGGTGCCCGGCGGTGGCCTGTGGCTGCACACCCAGCGCCCGGAGTGGAATGACGCCAACAACGCACTGGTCGGCAATGGCCTGTCGGTGGTGACGCTGGCGCACCTGCGCCGCTTCGCCAGCTTTGTGCTGTCACTGCCGGCGGCCAGACAGCCGTTTGCCCTGTCAGCCGCCAGCCTGCAGGCGGTGCAGGGCCTGACAGCGCTGGTCACGCAGACCAGGCTGCAGGTGGTGGACGACGACGCCGGCCGCCGCGCCTTTTTGGACGCTGCTGGCGCGCTGATGGACGCCTGGCGTGCCAGCGGCTACGAAAGCGATGGTGCTGGCCGCTACCCTGGTGGCCTGCGCGTGCAAGCGCCCGCCGGCCTGCTGACCGACCTGGCCAGCGCGCTGCTGCCGCTGATCGATGCCACGCTGCAGCGTTGCCGGCGCAGCGATGGCTTGTTTGACAGCTACAACCTGGTTGACTTGAGCGCCGGCAGCGCCGAGGTGCAGGCGCTGTACCCGATGCTTGAAGGCCAGGTGGCATTGCTGGGCAGTGGTTTGCTGGGCCCGGCTGATGCGGTGGCATTGCTTGATGCGCTGTTCGCCAGCCCGCTGTACTGCCCGCGCCGGCTGAGCTTTCTGCTCTACCCCGACCGGCCGCTGCCGGGCTTTCTGCAGCGCAACCGGCTCGATGCGCAGGCCCTGGCGCTGCCGCTGGTGCAGCAGCTGCTGGCCGCCGGGCGCACCGACTTGCTGCAGACCCAGGCCGACGGCACGGTGCGCTTTGCCCCCGGCATGGCCAACAGCGACGATCTGCAAGCCACCGCCGCCGACCTGGGCGAGGCACTGCCCACGCTGGTGCAGGCCTATGAACGGCTGCTGCAGCACCATGCCTTCACCGGCCGCTCAGGCACCATGTTTGGCTACGAAGGCCTGGGCTGCATCTACTGGCACATGGTGGCCAAGCTGCTGCTGGCGGTGCAAGAGCAGGTGTTTGCGG
>JANNMP010000300.1:0-1830 GCA_031398015.1 Burkholderiaceae bacterium | reverse complement strand
CCAACAGATCGAACACGAAGCGCTCGAAGTTGCTGGCCTTGCTGATGTCCATGCTGGGGCTGCTGGTCTCGTGGGTTTCAGCGGCGCTGCGCACCCGGTAGCGGCCAGTGCGGAAGAACTCGTCGAGCACGTCGTTCTCGTTGGTGGCCACCACCAGCTGGGCGATTGGCAGCCCCATCAAACGCGCCACATGGCCGGCACACACGTTGCCGAAGTTGCCTGATGGCACGGCGAAGCTCACGCGCTCATCGTTGGTACGGGTCGCCTGGAAATAAGCCGCAAAGTAGTACACCACTTGCGCCAGCAGCCGGGCCCAATTGATCGAGTTGACGGTGCCGATCTTGTACTGGCGCTTGAAGGCCAGGTCATTGCTGACAGCCTTGACGATGTCCTGGCAGTCGTCGAACACACCGTCGATGCAGATGTTGTGGATGTTGGCGTCTTGCAGGCTGAACATCTGCGCCTGCTGGAACGGGCTCATGCGGCCTTGCGGGCTCAGCATGAACACCCGCACGCCGTGTTTGCCACGCATGGCGTATTCGGCCGCGCTGCCGGTGTCGCCGCTGGTGGCGCCCAGGATGTTGAGCTGCTCACCCCGGCGCGCCAGTTCGTACTCGAACAGGTTGCCCAGCAGCTGCATCGCGATGTCTTTGAAGGCCAGCGTCGGGCCGTTGGACAAGGCCTGGATGTGCAGGCCGCTCTGCAACTGGCGCAGCGGCGTGATGGCGCTGCTGCCGAAGATGGCCGGGGTGTAGGTCTTGTGCACCAGCGCCCGCAGGTCGGCCGCCGGGATGTCGTCGATGTAGAGCGACAGGATTTCGAACGCCAGGTCGGCATAGGGCAGTGCCCGCCAGCGCGCCAACGTGGCCGCGTCGATCTGCGGGTAGTGTGCTGGCAGGTACAGGCCACCGTCGGGCGCCAGGCCTTCCAGCAGGATGTCGCAAAAGCGGCGCGGCGTCGCATCGCCCCGGGTGCTGGTGTAGCGCATCGTCAGCTCAGCTCTTCCTTGCGGATGCTGACGATCGGTGCCAGCACCGTGGGCAGAGCCTGCATCTGGGCCAGCGCGGCGCGCATGCGGCCTTCCACCGTGTCATGGGTCAGGATGATCAGGTCGGCAGGTTTCTCACCTTCCGCATGACCTTGTCCGGCTCCTTCGGCGCCGGGGCGCTGCAGCACCGCGTCGATCGAGATGTCGTGCTCGGCCAGGATGGTGGTGATGCGGCTCAACACCCCCGTCTGGTCGGCCACCTGCAGGCGCAGGTAGAACGCGGTGATCACTGCGTCGATGTGCAGGATCGGCGTGTCGGCGGTGGCGCCAGGCTGGAAGGCCAGGTGCGGCACGCGGTGGTCGGGGTCGGCGGTGTGCAGCCGGGTGATGTCCACCAGATCGGCCACCACCGCGCTGGCGGTGGGCTCGCTGCCGGCGCCCTTGCCGTAGTACAGCGTGGTGCCCACCGCATCACCCTGCACCACCACCGCGTTCATCGCGCCTTCCACATTGGCGATCAGCCGTTTGGCCGGCACCAGGGTGGGGTGCACACGCAACTCGATGCCGCCCTTGCCGTTGTTGGCGTCGTCACGCCGCTTGGTGATGCCCAGCAGCTTGATGCGGTAGCCGAGCTGCTCGGCATAGCGGATGTCGGTGGCCTGCAGCTGGGTGATGCCCTCGACATGGGCCTTGTCGAACTGCACCGGCGTGCCGAAGGCAATCGCGCTCATGATGGTGGCCTTGTGGGCCGCGTCCACGCCTTCGATATCGAAGGTCGGGTCGGCTTCGGCGTAACCGAGGCGCTGCGCCTCCTTCAAGACCACGTCGAAGTCCAGGCCCTT
>JANNMP010000298.1:0-3100 GCA_031398015.1 Burkholderiaceae bacterium | reverse complement strand
GCTCGTCGCCAAAGAGCTGGGCATCACCGAGCTGCGTGCCCAGGTGCTGCCGGGCGACAAGGCCGCCATCGTCAAGGAACTGCGCGATGCTGGCGAGGTGGTGGCCTTCGTCGGCGACGGCCTGAACGACGGACCGGCGCTGGCCGCGGCGTCGGTGTCGTACGCGATGGCGGGCGGCGCCGACGTGGCGACCGAGACCGCTGGCATCACGCTGATGCGAGGTGACCCGCGGCTTGTGGCCGACTCGCTGGACATCTCACGCCGCACCTACTCGAAGATCAAGCAGGGCCTGTTCTGGGCCTTCGGCTACAACGTGCTGGGCATTCCGCTGGCGGCGTTCGGCCTGCTGAACCCGGTCATCGCCGGCGCCGCGATGGCCTTCAGCAGCGTCAGCGTCGTGCTGAACGCGCTGACGCTGCGCCGCTGGCAGGGTGTTGCCCACGCCCGCGCGACGCAGCCGACAAACCCGACAAGTCAGCAGCCCGCAGCCGTGGCCGCCTTGGGAGAGCAGCGATGAGCATGAACATCGGCGAAGCCGCCAAGGCTTCGGGCGTGTCGGCAAAGATGATCCGCCACTACCAGAGCGTCGGGCTGTTCCCCGAGGCGCCACGCACCGATTCTGGCTACCGGCAGTACACCGCCAAGGAAGTCAGCACGCTGCGCTTTGTGCGCCAGTCGCGCGATTTGGGTTTTTCCATCGAACAGAGTCGCGAACTGCTCGGCTTGTGGCAGGACCGCAAGCGGCCGAGCCGGCAGGTGCGCGCCCTGGCGCAGGCGCACATCGAGGAACTCGACGAGAAGCTGGGTGAGTTGCAGTCGATGAAGGCCACGCTCGAGCACCTCGTGCACTGCTGCCACGGTGACGATCGGCCGGACTGCCCCATCATCGACACGCTCGCCCACGAGGGACTCGCGCCATCGGCTGCGGCGCGTCACGCGGCCGGCAAGACCGTCGGACTGCAATCAGGGCGGGCGCGTCGCCGGGCGACCTGATCGACGACGCCGGCTGCAGCCAAGCGAGTTCAGCGCGCCAGGTCGACCGTCAAGCCCACCGGGGCACTGCCCTTGTTCGTCCACATCCAGCAGTGGTCCTGCGCCACGGTGACGTTCAGCGTGTCACGGCCAACGGCGACCTGCGCCTGCTTGGCAGGGAACACGGCCTCCTTGCCGACGTGGTAGTGGATGTTGAAGTCCACCGGCGCGCCAGTCGTGAAACTCCAGCGAACGCCGTCCCCCACTGCCAGCTTGCCGCAGACCTCGACAAACTTGCCCGCTGCGATCTGCGCCTTGTGCGCAAAGCGGCCATCGGGCGCCCAGGCGATGTCCACGATGTGACTGGCGGCAAGCGCGCCGCCGCAGAGCGCGGCTGCGGTCAATGCCGCGCAGGTTCGGATGTTCTTGACGTTCATGGCCTTGAAGCGGGGGCTCGTTGGATCGTGCATCGGAATTCAGCAACGACGAAGGCCCGGCCCGGCCCGTCGCGGGCCGGGCCAGCACCGTTCACTGTGCCATCTGCATCTCGGTGACGGTGTACTTGCCAGCGTCGTTGATGGCCTTGAACTTGATCTTGTCGCCGGCCTTGAGCTTGTCGAGCATCGCCTTGTCCTTGACGACGAAGACCATCGTCATCGCCGGCATGTCCAGGCTCTTGATGTCGGCATGCTTGAGGGTCAGTTTGCCGCCCTCCTTGTCGACCTTGCGCACCTCACCGTCTGTCATGTCGTCCGTGGCGGTCTGCGCAGTCTGCTTGCCATGGTCGCCATGCGCACCGTGGGTGCCTTGATGGCTGGCGGCCCAGGCCGGCGACAGGGCCGCGGCAGAAAGCACCAGAGCCAGGCCGGCGGCGCGGAAGAAGCATTGTTGGTGGTTCATGAACGTTCCTTTTTGCTTGAAGTGGTTGTTGAAGACTTGGGTGCTGCCATCGCGGGCGATGAGCAGCACGTCGCAGGGGTCCTGCCGGTTGTCGTCGGCAGGACCATCCATCCCCGGTGAGCCGAGGGGCATGCGCGGGACGGCCAGGCTGATCGCGTCGGGGCGCTTTTTGAACAGCCAGCAGCCCTCGACCCAGACCTTTGGACCTTGCGCCGGGCCTTGCGCCTGGCCCTGTGCCCGCAGCACGGCGGCAACCGACACCAAGCCGGCGGCTCCCTGCAGCGACGCCAGGGCGCGGCGCCTGTTCAAGCTGCTCATGCCTTGCCCGCCGACGCGACCATGATCGTGCCCACCATGCCGCTCTGGTAATGGCCGGCGATCAGGCAGGCAAACTCGAACTCGCCGGCGCGGTTGAAGGTCCAGACGATCTCGCCAACTTTGCCGGGCGGGACATGCGCCATGTAGGGCTCGTCGTGTTCCATGTTCGGGAACTTCACCATCATCTCGGCGTGCTTGGCGTTCTCGGCCTTCGTGCCGATGACGAACTCGTGCATCACCTTGCCGGTGTTGCGGACCACGAACTTCAGCGTCTCGCCCTGCCGCACTTCGATGCGCTCGGGCGTGAAACGCATGGTGTCGGCCATGCCGACCGCGATGCTGCGCTTGGCGCTCTTGGCATCGCCGGCAATGCCCCAGTCCTTCTGCTCCTTGACGACAGGGCCCTTCTTGGGGGCGTGCGGCTTCTCCGTGTGGGCCCGCGCGGGCGTGGCCAGCAGGGGCATCGCCGCCGCAGCGGCGGTCAGCGCCATGCGCGTCACGGCGGCGCGGCGGTCGTGCGAGATCGTCTTCGGTTCGTTCATGGGGTACTCCTTGAGTGGTGAGAGTGAGTTTTGTTGCGGTCAGTGGCCCGAGTGGCCGCCCGCCGGCTTGCGCACCTTGACCTCGACGTCCTGGGTCGGCTTGGCCATCGGCGGCATCGAGCCAGGCCCAGGGCTGGCGTCGGCCTTGAAGCGGGCTGGGTCGGGCAAGGCGCCGGTGAACTCGTAGGCCACCGTGCCCGGCGGGTGCTGGTACCAGCCCGGGTCGCTGTAGTCGCCGCGCAACTGGCCCTTGCGCACCTTCACAACGCTGAACATGCCGCCCATGCCGACCGCACCAAAAGGGCCGGTGCCGGTCATCATCGCGGCGGTGTTGTCGGGCAGCGGCATCTCCATTTCGGTCATGTCCT
>JANNMP010000297.1:0-2704 GCA_031398015.1 Burkholderiaceae bacterium | reverse complement strand
CGCGACGCCGCCGAACAGGTCTGCCCCGCGTTCTGGATGCCGCCGTTGACGAGGAAGGGCAGCGCGGCGTCGAGGTCGGCATCGGCAAACACGAGCTGCGGGCTCTTGCCACCCAGCTCCAGCGTGACCGGGATCGTGTTGGCCGCCGCCGCCGCCTGGATCAAGCGCCCCACCGCCACCGAGCCGGTGAACGACAAATGCGCCACGTCCGGGTGCGACGCCAGCGCCGCGCCGGCCTCCTCACCCAGACCGGGCACGATGTTCAGCGCGCCGGCCGGCAGCCCGGCGTCCAACGCGATGTGGCCGAAGGCCAGCGCGGTGAGGCAGGCTTCTTCGGCGGGCTTGAGCACGCAGGCATTGCCCATGGCCAGCGCCGCGCCCACCGAGCGGCCGATGATCTGCATCGGGTAGTTCCAGGGCACGATGTGGCCGGTGACGCCATGCGGCTCGCGCAGCGTGAAGGCGGTGCAGCCGTTGGCAAACGGGATGGTCTCACCATGCACCTTGTCGGCAGCGCCGCCGTAGAACTCCAGATAGCGCGCCAGCGCCAGCGCATCGGCGCGGCCCTGCTTCAGCGGCTTGCCCACGTCCAGTGCTTCCAGCCGCGCCAGCTCATCAACGCGTGCCAGCGTCAGGGCCGACATCTTCAGCAGCAGGCGGCCCCGCTCGGCGGCGCTGAGCGCGCCCCAGGGGCCGTGCAGCGCGGCTTGTGCGGCGGCCACGGCGGCGTCGACGTCGGCTGCCGTGCCCCTGGCGATGTCGGCCAGCAGGCTGCCGTCACTGGGGTTGTGCAGCGGCAGCGTCTGGCCGCCCGCGCCGGCACGCCATTGGCCGTTGATGAGCACCTGGTGGGTGTTGAAAGCGGCTGTTGACATGGGGCCTCCGTGCGCAAACATCGGGCCATTTTGCGGCGGCCTGTTGGCCGGCGGCGCAGCTGCCGCTGCATGCTGCCTGCCGCCTGCCGCCTGCCGCCTGTCACCTGTCACCTGCCACCAGCCACCAGCCACCTGCGCGCCTACCGCTCGCCGCGCCGGTAGGGCCGCATCAAGGCCTGCGGATACGCCGCCCGCCGCGCCACCAGCACCAACGCCACGATGGCCATCAGGTACGGCAGCGCCAGGTACAGCTGGTAGGGCAGGGCCAGGCCGAACAGACCACCCTCGGCCTGTTGCAGCCGCAACTGCAGCGCGTCGAAAAACGCAAACAGCAGCGCCCCCAGCAGCGCCTTGGCCGGCCGCCAACTGGCAAACACGACCAATGCCACACACACCCAGCCGCGGCCGTTGACCATGTTGAAGTAGAAGGCGTTGAAGGCGCTCAGCGTGAGAAAGGCGCCAGCCACGCCCATCAGCGCCGAGCCCGCCACCACGGCCCCGGTGCGCAGGCGCAGCACGTTCAGGCCTTGGCTCTCGGCGGCGGCCGGGTTCTCGCCGACCATGCGCACGGCCAGCCCCAGCGGCGTGCGGTTCAGCGCCCAGGCCAGCAGCGGCACGGCCAGCAGCGCCAGCAGGGTCAGCGGCGTCTGCTGGTTGAGCACCGGGATCGGCAGCCAGGCCATCGGCGCAAACGGCGTGATGGTGGGCGGGCTGTCGACCTTGGGGAAGCTCACCCGGTAGGCATAGCTGGCCAGGCTGGTGGCCAGCAGCGTGATGCCCAGCCCGGCCACATGCTGCGACAGCGCCAGGCCCACCGTCAGCAGCGCATGCAGCGCGCCGAAGGCCGCACCCACTGCTGCTGCCACCAGCACGCCGCCCCACAGCCCCAGGCCCTGGTAGACGCCCAGCCAGCCGGCAAACGCACCGGCCACCAGGATGCCCTCCACGCCCAGGTTCAGCACCCCGGCGCGTTCACACAGCAGCACGCCCAGCGTGCCCAGGATCAGCGGCGTGGCAATGCGCAGCACTGCCACCCAGAAGGGTGCGGCCAGCAGCAGGTCCAGCACCTCAGCCATGGCGCCAGCGGATGCGGTACTGCGTGAGCAAGGTGGCGACCAACACCGTGATCAGCGCCACCGCCACGATCACATCGGCGATGTAGGTCGGCACGCCCACCACCCTCCCCATGCTGTCGGCGCCCACCAGGATGCCAGCCACGAAGATGGCCGCTGCCACCACGCCCAGCGGATGGAGGCCGGCCAGCATGGCAATCACCACGCCGCTGCTGCCGTAGCCGGGTGACATGTCCAGCGTCACATAGCCGGCGCGGCCGGCCACCTCGATGGCGCCGGCCAGCCCGGCCAGCGCGCCCGACAGCAGCGCCACCAGCGCCGTCACCCGGCCCACCGGCAAACCGGCAAAGGCCGCCGCGCGGGCATTGGCGCCGACCGCGCGAACCTGCAAACCCAGCGTGCTGAAGCGCAGCATGGCCCACAGCAGCAGCGCCAGGCCCAGCGCCCACAGCAGCCCCGTGTGCAGGCGGCTGCGCTCGACCAGCTTGCCCAGTTGCAGCGCATCCTGGATCGCCACGCTCTGCGGCCAGCCCATTGCGGCGCTGTCTTTCATCGGCCCGTCGAGCAGGGCCGACACGCCCAGCAGCACGATGAAGTTCAGCAGCAGCGTGGTGACCACCTCGTCCACACCCAGGCGTGCCTTCAACAGCGCAGGGCCGAGCAGAAGGACAGCGCCGGCCAGCACCGCGGCGGCGAACGCAAGGCCCCCAAGCAAGGGAAACGGGAGGTCGAGTCCATTGCCGCCATGCAGCCCGC
>JANNMP010000238.1:0-3845 GCA_031398015.1 Burkholderiaceae bacterium | reverse complement strand
ACGGGCTGCTGCCGCAGAACGCGGGCGAGCTGGTGTCGTACACGGTCTATCGCTGGGAATGCGCGATCCGCTCGTCGGTGGTGCTGGGTTTCTTGGGGGCCGGCGGGCTCGGGCAACAGCTGGACAGCTCGATGAAGATGTTCGCCGGCGGCGAGGTGCTGAGCATGCTGCTGGTGTTCTTCGCGCTGGTGGCGCTGGCCGACCGCACCAGCGCCTGGCTGCGCAAGGCGCTGGCATGAGCCGTGAACGCCGCGCGGCCAATGCGCCGTACAAGCTGCCGCCGCCGATCTTCGACGCGCGCTGCAAGGCCTGCTGGTTCACGCTGGGGCTGGTCGCGCTGGTGGTGGCCAGCTTCGTGTCGCTGGACCTGCAATGGGCGCAGTTCTTCTCGCCAGGCGCCGTGCGCAGCATGGCGCGCTTCCTGGGCGAGTTCGTCCCGCCGCACACACAGCCTGCCTTCCTGCGTCAGGTGCTGCTGGCCACCTGGGAGACCCTGGCGATGTCGGCGCTGGGCACCGCGCTGGCGGCCGCCGCCGGCCTGGCGCTGGCCTTGCCCGCTGCGCGGCTGCATGCCGGCGAGCGCGGCTGGGCACGCGCGCCCACCCGCGCGCTGCTCAACCTGCTGCGCGCCGTGCCTGAGCTGGTGTGGGCCGGCCTGCTGCTGATCGCCGCCGGCCTGGGGCCGTTTGCCGGCACGCTGGCGCTGGCGGCGCACACCACCGGAGTGCTGGGCCGGCTGTTTGCCGAGGCGCTGGAAAACGCGGGCCCGGGCCCAGGCGCGGCGCTGCGCGCCCAGGGCGCGGCCAAGGGCCGGGTGTTCCTCTACGCCACCCTGCCGCAGGTGCTGCCCCAGCTGCTGAGCTACACCCTGTACCGCTGGGAAAACAACATCCGCGCCGCTGCGGTGCTGGGCGTGGTGGGCGCCGGTGGCCTGGGCCAGTTGCTGGCCTTTCACATGGGGCTGTTCCACATGGGCAAGACCGCCAGCATTCTGGGCGCCATGCTGCTGCTGGTGGCGTTGGTGGACGCGCTGAGCTGGGCCAGCCGGCACTGGCTCACACGCTGATGGCGCTGCTGCGGCACTGCCAACCGGCGCTGCTGCGGCACTGCCAACCGGCGTTGCTGCAGCACTGCCAACCGGCGCTGCCGCGGCACTGCCAACTTGCGCAGCCGCCGGGGCGCCGGGGTTAACCCGGCCCCGGTCTGGCGGGCCCTGCGCTGCGTGTAAGTTCCAGCTTTCGCATCCGACCAACCGCGCCGCGCGACCATGCCCATGCTGCTGCCCCATCTCACCCATCCCCAGGCCTGGTGGCTGCTGGCACTGGCCATCGTGCTGGAAGTGGGTGGCACCACCTGCATGCGGCTGTCCGAGGGTTTCAGCCGCTGGCTGCCGTCGCTGCTGATCTTCGTGTTCTACGCCGGCGCCTTCGCGCTGAACGTGCTGGTGATCCGGGTGCTGGGCCTGAGCATCACCTACGCCGTGTGGTCGGGTGTGGGCACGCTGGCCACCGCCGCCATCGCCATCCTGTATTTCAAGGAGCCGGCCACCGCGCTGAAGCTGGCCAGCGCCGGGCTGATCGTGCTGGGTGTGGTGGGCATGCACCTGGCGTCACAGGCCAGCGCCTGAGCATGCACCCCGACAACCAGCTGTCGATCCAGCGCTACCGCCGCCACGCCGCTGGTTATGACGCCTCGGCCCAGCGCACCATGCCGCTGCGCCTGCGCACCATCGCGCTGTTGGGCCTGCAGCCCGGTGATGTGGTGCTGGACATCGGCGCCGGCACCGGCCTGAGCTATGCCCCGCTGCTCAACGCGGTGGGCAACAGCGGCCGCGTGCTGGCCTTCGAGCAAAGCCCCGAGATGTTTGCGCTGGCCGCGGCGCGCGCACAACAGCACGCCTGGCCCAACCTGTGGCACATCCAGTGCGCGGCCGAAGACGTACGGCTTCCAGAAGCACCCAATGCCTTGCTGTTCAACTATGTGCATGACATCAGCCGCAACCCCAGTGCCGTGTGCAACCTGCTGCGCCAGGCCCGGCCGGGCGCGCGCATCGCCATGGCCGGCATGAAGTTCTTCCCCTGGTGGACCGGCCCGCTGAACCTGCTGGCCTGGCTGAAGAACCGGCCCTACAACGCCCGCCCTGGTGATCTGTGGCGGCCCTGGAGCCTGGTTGAAACCCATTGCAGTGCGCTGACAACACAATCCACCCAGGCCGGCATGGGCTACATCGCCAGCGGCCGGCTGCGCCAAGACCTGACCCAATGACCGCCCTGCCGCACACCCTGCTCACCCCATCAACCCCGGCCTGCGCCAGCTTGGCAGACCACTGTTCCGACGTGCGGACCCAGACCCCGGCCCTGGCCGCACCGCTTGGCGAGGCCGAATGGGAGCATGCTGCACAGCCCCACGCCAGCGCTTCGCTGAGCTGCCGCAACTTCTTTGCCACTGACGCGCGCTGGCAGTTCAGCGGCCTGCGGCTGGCCCACGGCCTGTGAGCAAGTCTGTGACCCACATGGCCACCAAACCCCGCGTCGGCGTGCTGTTCAACCACGATTGGGACGCACTCGGCTTCGGCCGCCTGGCCGACAGCGTTCACATCGACGAAGCCGGCTTCGACCTGTTCAGCTTCCCCAGCAATGCACGGCTGATCGGCTTTGACCTGCAGCGTTTTGCGCAGCGCCAGGCGGCGCGTGCCCGTGCCCGCGGCTGGGTGGCAGTGCTGTCGCACCATGAGCAGTTTGGTGCCCTGGCCGCCGCGCTGGTGGCCGAGGCCCTGGGCCTGCCCGGCACGCCGGTGCAGGCGGTGCTGGCCTGCCAGCACAAACTGCATGCGCGCGCCGTGCTGCAGCAGGTCTGCCCCGAGGCCAACCTGCGCCATGCCGCGCTCGACGCCTGTTATGGCGGCCCGGTGCCTGCCGGCCTGCCCGCCGGCCTGCGCTACCCGGCCTATGTCAAGCCGGTGAAGGCAGCGTTCTCGGTGCTGGCGCGGCGGGTGCAGAGCCACGCCGAGCTGCACCAGCACACCCGCTTCGGCCGCCGTGAGCTGTGGGTGATCCGGCGCCTGGTCGAGCCCTTCGAGCGCATTGCACGGGCGCGTCTGCCGCAGGCTGGCACGGCCCACCGCATGCTGCTGGAAGAACCGGTGGCTGCGGCGCAGTTCAACCTGGACGGCTGGGTGTTCAATGGCCGCGCCCATGCGCTGGGCGTGGTCGATGCGGTGATGTACCCCGGCACCCAGGCCTTCATGCGCTGGGAGCACCCCAGCCGGCTGGCGCTGGACGTGCAGGCGCGGGCGCTGGACGTGGCGCAGCGGTTTCTGGCCGCCGTGGGCTTTGACCACGGCATGTTCAACATCGAGTTCTTCTACCAGCCGGCCACTGGCCGGCTGAGCGTGATCGAGGTCAACCCGCGCCTGGCCTCGCAGTTCTCTGACCTGTACCGCCGGGTGCATGGGCTGGACCCGCATGCCATGTCACTGGCCCTGGCGCTGGGGCAGGACCCGCTGGCCCTGCCGCGCAACGCGCCGGTGGCAGGCGCCGCGGCCAGCCTGGTCTACCGCAGCCTGGTGCCCGGCACCACCCCGGCGATGCCCAGCGCCGCGCGCCAGGCCCACCTGGCGCGGCGCTTCCCCGACGCGCTGCTGTTCACCTATCCCAAGGCCGGCCACGCGCTGGCGCGTGATTTCAAGTGGCTGGGCAGCCACCGCTACGGCATCCTGCACCTGCACGGCCAGGATGCGGCGCACCTCAAGCGCCGCGCCGAGGCCGCCCGCGCGCTGCTGGGCTGGCCGGCGCCGTATGCCGACGGCCTGGCCGCGGGGTTGCCCGATCTGCTGCCGGATCTGC
>JANNMP010000212.1:0-7017 GCA_031398015.1 Burkholderiaceae bacterium | reverse complement strand
CCCACGGCCTCGCAGAGCTCGGCCGGTTCGCCAGGCACCAACAGCCCTCAGGGCTGTTGGTGCCCGGGCTCAGCCCTGGCTGATCTCGATGTTCAGGATCTCGATCTCCGGGAATCCGGCCAGCGCGCGGCGCACCGCGTCTGGCGTGACCCAGGGCACCTGGCTGTTCACCTGCAACATCACCGCATAGCGCGCGCCACCCACCCGCCAGACCCGCAGCCTGCGCAGTTGCACATGGCCAGACCAGGGCGCCTGGTCGCGCAAGGTGTTTGTGATGGCCAACACCAGCGGGTGGTCCATCTCGGCATCCAGCAGGCTGCGCGCGGTGTCACGCACCAGGGCCCAGCTCCAGCGCGCCACCAGCACCGCGCCCACCAGGCCCATCACCGGGTCCAGCCAGGCCCAGCCCCACCACAGGCCGCCGACCAGCGCCACGATGGCCAGCGCCGAGGTGGCTGCGTCGGCCAGCACATGCAAGTAGGCGGCGCGCAAGTTCAAGTCGTCGTGGCCGTGGTGGTGTGCATGGCCGTGGTGGTGTGCATGCCCTTGGCCGTCCGCCGGATCGGGCCCGAGCAAGAACACGCACACCAGGTTGACCAACAAGCCCAGCACGGTGACGGCCAGCGCCTCGGCATAGCGGATGGGCACCGGGTTGAGCAGCCGCTCGACTGAGGTGCCGGCCATGGCGACGGCCACGCCCAGCAAGGTGATGGCGCTGGTGAAGCCTGCCAGCACCTCGATCTTCCAGGTGCCAAAGGCAAAGCGCGGGTCGTTGCGGTAGCGCCTGGCGAGCGCATAGGCCAGTGCGCTCAGCCCGATGGCCGCCGCATGTGTGCCCATGTGCCAGCCGTCGGCCAGCAGGGCCATCGAGTTGAACCACCAGCCGGCTCCGATCTCGATGCCCATGGCCGCAGCGGTGAGCAGCGCCACCGCGCGGGTGCGCCGCTCGCTGCGCGACGGCGTGGCCAGCAGCGCGGGCGCTGCATGGCCATGGCCGGCGTGGATGGTGTTGTCGGACTCCATCGCCTGCACTGTAGACGCACGGCATCGCGCGTTTGCGCGCCCAGGCCGCGCACAAAGCAAAACGCCGACCTTGCGGTCGGCGTTCGCCAATTCGTTAGTTGTTGTTGTTGTTTTTGAATTCTTGGTTGCGGGGGCAAGATTTGAACTTGCGACCTTTGGGTTATGAGCCCAACGAGCTACCAGGCTGCTCCACCCCGCGACTGAAGCCTGTGACTATAGCATGCCGATTGATGGCAGCCGTGATTGATTGCAGCGCGCGTTGCAACAGGCGCTCAGGCCTCGTTGCCGGCGTCGGCAGCGGCGGCCACGTCAGGCCGGTCGACCAATTCGACAAAGGCCATCGGCGCGTTGTCGCCCACCCGGAAGCCCATCTTCAGGATGCGGGTGTAGCCGCCCGGGCGCGTCTGGTAACGCGGGCCCAGTTCCTTGAACAGCTTGAGCACCACATCACGGTCCCGCAGGCGGTTGAAGGCCAGGCGGTGGTTGGCCAGGCTGGGCACCTTGGCCAGCGTGATCAGCGGCTCGACCACGCGGCGCAATTCCTTGGCCTTGGGCAGCGTGGTCTTGATCGCCTCATGCTGCAGCAGCGAGACACACATGTTGCGCAGCATCGCGGCGCGGTGTTCACTGGTGCGGTTGAGTTTGCGGAGTCCGTGGCGGTGACGCATGGTGATGTCCTTGACTTATCGAACCCTGGCCGTGTCAGGTACCAGGGTGTGCACGCGTGCCTGGTTCGCAGGCCGGTGGCGTTGGGTGATGCAAGCGGGTTTCAGCGCTTGTCCAGGCCCTGCGGAGGCCAGTTCTCCAGCCGCGCACCGAGCGTGAGCCCGCGCGAAGCCAGCACTTCCTTGATCTCGTTGAGCGACTTGCGGCCCAGGTTGGGCGTCTTCAGCAATTCGGTCTCGGTGCGCTGGATCAGGTCACCGATGTAGTAGATGTTCTCGGCCTTCAGGCAATTGGCCGAGCGCACGGTCAGCTCCAGCTCATCCACAGGACGCAGCAGGATCGGGTCATGGATGTCCTTCTGGCGCTCACCGGGGCCGGGGTAGATGCCAGCGCCACCTTCAACCGGCTGCAGGCCGGTGAAGACCACCAGCTGATCGACCAGGATCTGCGCCGACGAGCGGATTGCTTCCTCGGGCGTGACAGCGCCGTTGGTCTCGATCTCCATCACCAGCTTGTCCAGGTCAGTGCGCTGCTCGACACGGGCGTTCTCCACCGCATAGCTGACCCGCCGCACCGGCGAGAACGACGCATCGAGCACGATGCGGCCGATGCTCTTGGTGGGCTCGTCGCCGTAGCGGCGCATGCTGCCGGGCACATAGCCGCGGCCTTTTTCCACCTTGATCTGCATGTCCAGCTTGCCACCATGGGCCAGGTGGGCAATCACATGCTCGGGGTTGATCACTTCGACATCATGCGGCACCTGGATGTCGGCGGCGGTGACCGGGCCTTCGCCCTCTTTGCGCACCACCAGCGTCACTTCGTCGCGGTTGTGCAGGCGGAAAACCACGCCCTTCAGGTTCAACATGATGTGCACCACGTCTTCGGCCACGCCGTCGATGGTGGAGTATTCATGCAGCACGCCGGCGATGGTGACTTCGGTTGGCGCGTAGCCGACCATCGACGACAGCAGCACACGCCGCAGCGCATTGCCCAGCGTGTGGCCGTAGCCACGCTCGAACGGCTCCAGCGTGACTTTGGCGCGGTGGTGGCCCAGCGGCTCCACATGGATGGCTTTGGGTTTCAGCAGATTGGTTTGCATCGAGTCCTGTTCCTCTCAATACCCTCGGCTCGTTACACCGATAAGGCTGACGGACCATGCCGGGCGGGGTTCACCTCGTGCCATGCCCGGCAAGCGGACACGAGGGCGGGGCGCGGCAGCCGCTTGTCGGCTGCGCGCCAGCGAAGTCAGCTGATCAGCGCGAGTACAACTCGACGATCAGCGATTCATTGATCTCGGCGCCGAACTGGTCACGGTCAGGCACCTTCTTGAAGATGCCTTCGAGCTTGGCGGCGTCCACCGCCACCCAATCGGGCATGCCGATCGCGCCCGCCAGCTTGACCGACTCGGTCACACGCAGCTGCTTCTTGGCTTTCTCACGCAGCGCAATCACGTCACCGGCCTTGACCAGGTACGACGCGATGTCCACCGTCTTGCCATTGACCATCATGGCCTGGTGCGACACCAGCTGGCGGGCCTCGGCCCGGGTGCTGCCGAAGCCCATGCGGTAGACCACGTTGTCCAGCCGCGACTCCAGGAGGAACAGCAGGTTGGCGCCGGTGTTGCCCTTGCGCCGCTCGGCCTCGGCGAAGTAGCGGCGAAACTGCCGCTCCAGCACGCCGTACATGCGCTTGACCTTCTGCTTCTCGCGCAGCTGGATGCCGAAATCAGACGTGCGCTGGCCCGAGGTGCGGCCATGCTGGCCGGGCTTGGTTTCAAACTTCGACTTGTCGCTGATCGGGCGGCGGGCGCTCTTCAGGTAAAGATCGGTGCCTTCACGGCGGGCCAGTTTGGCCTTGGGTCCGAGATAACGTGCCACGTTGGGTCCTCTTGAAAATTCTGACGCGAGGCAAAAGTCGCGCGAGTCTGGCGGATGTTGTTTGAACGCTCAGACGGTGGGCTTGGTCGCCGGCCAGTGCCGCAACGGTCTGCTGTTGTGGCTGGATCGAACGACATTGCCGGCAGGCGCTGGGGGCGCCGGCCGGCTGGCGGAAAACTCTCGATTGTAGCGGCCAGCTCGGCCGCTGGCTTCAGGCTCAGATGCGGCGGCGCTTCTGCGGGCGGCAGCCGTTGTGCGGCACGGGCGTCACGTCGCTGATCGAATTGATGCGGATGCCCAGTGCAGCCAGCGCACGCACCGACGATTCACGCCCCGGGCCCGGGCCCTTGATGCGCACGTCGAGGTTCTTGATGCCTTGCTCTTGCGCGGCGCGGCCACACACCTCGGCGGCCACCTGGGCGGCAAACGGCGTGGATTTGCGTGAGCCTTTGAAGCCCTGGCCACCCGACGACGCCCAGGCGAGTGAGCCACCCTGGCGGTCGGTGATGGTGATGATGGTGTTGTTGAACGACGCGTGCACGTGGGCAATGCCGTCCGCAATGTTCTTGCGGATTTTCTTGCTCACGCGGCGCGCGGCGGTGTTTGCTGCTGCTTTGGCCATGTCGTGTCTCGATCAGGGGCTTGTTCGGGCTTATTTCTTCAGCGCGGCAGCGCCCTTGCGCGGGCCCTTGCGGGTGCGGGCATTGGTGCGCGTGCGCTGGCCGCGCATCGGCAGGCCACGGCGGTGGCGCAGGCCGCGGTAGCAGCCCAGGTCCATCAGCCGCTTAATGTTCATGCTGATCTCGCGGCGCAAATCGCCTTCGATCGTCAGCTTGTTGACCTCATCGCGGATCTTCTCCAGATCACCGTCCGACAGGTCTTTGATCTTCTTGGAGTAAGCAATGCCCACCTGGGTGCAGATCTTCTGCGCGGTGGTGCGGCCAATGCCGAAGATCGACGTCAAGCCGATCTCGGCGTGTTTGTGCGGCGGAATGTTGATGCCAGCAATGCGTGCCATGGGGAATCCTCTGTCTACAAAACGCGGCGGCCGGGCATCAGCCCTGGCGCTGCTTGTGGCGCGGGTCGGTGCAGATCACGCGCACCACACCCTTGCGGCGGATGACCTTGCAATTGCGGCACATCTTCTTGACCGATGCTGAAACTTTCATCGTCTTCTCCTGAAGCGCTCCCGTCCCCGTGGACGTTCCGAGCGCGAAATAAACCAGACACAGCGTCAGCAGGCGTTGCGGCCCACCGGATCGGCAACCTCAAGTGGCTTTGAAGTTGGCCTTCTTCAGCAGCGATTCGTACTGCTGACTCATCACATAACTTTGCACCTGGGCCCAGAAGTCCATCGTGACGACCACGATGATCAACAGCGAGGTGCCACCGAAGTAAAACGGCACGTTGTACTTCAGCACCAGAAACTCAGGCAGCAGGCACACCGCCGTGATGTAGATGGCGCCGGCCAAGGTCAGCCGCGACAGGATCTTGTCGATGTGCTTGGCCGTCTGGTCACCCGGGCGGATGCCGGGGATGAAGGCGCCGCTCTTCTTCAGGTTGTCAGCCGTCTCGCGGCTGTTGAACACCAGCGCGGTGTAGAAGAAACAGAAGAACACGATCATGGCCGCATACAGCAGCACATAGATCGGCTGGCCCGGTGACAAGGCCGACGACAGATCCTTCAGCCAGCGCATGCCCTCGCCGGTGGCAAACCAGCCCACCACCGTGGCCGGCAGCAGGATGATCGACGAGGCAAAGATCGGTGGGATCACGCCCGACATGTTCAGCTTCAACGGCAGGTGCGACGACTGCCCGCCGTACACCTTGTTGCCCACTTGCCGCTTGGCGTAGTTCACCAGAATCTTGCGTTGGCCACGCTCGACGAACACCACCACAAAGGTGACGCCGATCACCAGCAGGATGATGAAGATGGCCGCGATGATGCTCATCGCACCGGTGCGGATCAATTCAAACAGCCCTGCCATTGCACCCGGCAGGCCGGCCGCGATGCCGGCGAAGATCAGAATCGAAATGCCGTTGCCCAGGCCACGCTCGGTGATCTGCTCACCCAGCCACATCAGGAAGATGGTGCCCGCCGTCAGGCTGACCACGGTTGTCATGCGAAAGCCGAAACCCGGGCTGATCACCAGGCCAGCCGAGCCTTCAAGGGCCAGCGCAATGCCCAGGCTCTGGAACAGCGCCAGGCCCAGCGTGCCATAGCGCGTGTACTGGGTGATCTTGCGGCGGCCGCCTTCGCCTTCTTTCTTCAGCGCCTCCAGCGTGGGCACCACATAGCCCATCAGCTGCATGATGATCGACGCCGAGATGTACGGCATGATGCCCAGCGCAAACACGGTGAAGCGCGACAGCGCACCGCCCGAGAACATGTTGAACAAGCTCAGGATGCCGCCCTGCTGGCCCTTGAACAGCTGCTGCAACTGCACCGGATCGATGCCGGGCACCGGGATGTGCGCACCCAGGCGGTAAACCACCAAGGCCAGCAGCAGGAAGACCAGCCGGCGACGCAAGTCACCGAACTTGCCGCTCTTGGCCAGCTGGGTTGCCGAAGTTGCCAAAACGCTGAGCCCTTGCCTTGCGAAGCGATCAGGCCAACGCGCCGCCGGCAGCCTCGATGGCGGCCTTGGCACCTGCGGTGGCGGCAATGCCCTTGAGCACCACCTTGCGCTGCAACTCGCCGCGCTTGATCACCTTGACATGCTTGATCAGCTGGCCCACCAGGCCGGCGGCCTTGAGCATCACCAGATCGACCTCGTCCTGGTCCAGGCGCTGCAGGTCAGTCAGCGTCACTTCGCCGTTGTACTTCAGCGTCTGCGACTTGAATCCTCGCTTTGGCAAACGCCGCTGCAGGGGCATCTGGCCGCCTTCGAAGCCCACCTTGTGGTAGCCACCGGCGCGTGATTTCTGGCCCTTGTGGCCACGCCCTGCTGTCTTGCCAAAGCCAGAACCAATGCCGCGGCCAACGCGGCGCCGCGCTGTCTTCGAGCCGGCTGCCGGCTTGATGGTGTTGAGTTGCATGTTGAGTCCTGAGGTCTGCCGGTTGGTTTAAACCACCAGCACCAGGTAGGCGATCTTGTTGATCATGCCGCGCACAGCGGGCGTGTCTTCGAGCACACGCTCGCTGTTGACGCCGCGCAGGCCCAGCCCGCGCACGGTGGCGCGGTGCGACTGCTTGCAGCCGATCGGGCTTTTGACGAGCCTGACCTTCAGGGTGCGCTTCTCTTGCAAAACTTCTTGGGTAATGTCCGACATGGTGTTCTCCGTTCGGGCCAGATCAGTTGAAGATGTCTTCAACCGTCTTGCCGCGCTTGGCCGCCACTTCAGCAGCGGTGGTCGAGCGCTTCAGTGCGTCCAGCGTGGCGCGCACCATGTTGTACGGGTTGCTCGAACCCAGGCTCTTGGCGACGATGTCGGTGACACCCATCACCTC
>JANNMP010000162.1:0-8588 GCA_031398015.1 Burkholderiaceae bacterium | reverse complement strand
CCGGCCATGCGCTGGCCAGCCTGGACACGCTGCAGCGCCTGGGCCTGCACCGCAGCGTGTTCCCGGTGCTGGACGCGGTGTTCGACGACAGCCGCAGTACGCCCGAGGCCTTTGCGCACAAGCAGGCCTTCATCCGCCAGGCCCTGGCCGACACCGACCGCCGTGTCGCCGAGGGCAAGCCGGTGGCCCCCAGCTTCTTGCTGGCCTGCCTGCTGTGGCATGACGTGGCCGCCGGCTGGCGCCGGAACACCGACGCCGGTGAGCACCAGGTGCCGGCGCTGCAGCAGGCCATCGACGCGGTGTTCGACGCCCGCATCGGCGACATCAGTGGCCGCGGCAAATTGGGCGCTGACATGCGTGAAATTTGGATGATGCAGCCCCGGCTGGAGCGCCGCCAGGCCAACAACGCACTGGCGATGGTCGAGCAGCCGCGCTTTCGCGCCGGCTTCGACTTTCTGCGCCTGCGTGCTGACGTGGGTGAATTGCCGGTGGAACTGGCCGAGTGGTGGGAAGACTATTCACTGGGCAGCGATGACGATCGCGAAGCCTTGCTGGTGGTGCTGCGTGAGGCCCAGCGCAGCGGCCCGCGCAAAGGCGGTGCGGCACGGGCGGCCAAGACAGCGCCCGCGGTGGCGGCGCCGCAGCAGGCCGCCAACACCGACGCCGCCGACGAGGTGCCGAGCGACGGACCGCAGGACGGCCCTGACGATGACAACCCTGCTGGCGATGACCCGGCTGCGGCCAGCGCTCCGGCGCGCAAACGCCGCCGCCGCCGGCGCAAACCGGCGGCGGCGGTCGGCGAGGGCGCTGACATGCCCCCGGCCACGCCTGACGCCGGCTGAGGCCCAGCCCAGCGCTTTGACCAGCGCCGTGACCAGCGCCGTGACCAGCGCCATGACCAGCGCATGACCGACACCGTGACCAGCACCGTCCCCGGTGCCACCACCGCCTACATCGGCCTGGGCGCCAACCTGGGTGATGCGCGCGCCACGCTGGCCGCTGCGGTGCAAGCGCTGGCAGCGCTGCCGGGCTGCAGGCTGGAGCAGCAGTCATCGCTCTACCGCAGTGCACCGGTGGATGCCGTCGGGCCTGACTTCATCAACGCCGTGGTGGCGCTGCACACCACGCTGGCGCCGCTGGCGCTGCTGGCCGCGCTGCAGGCCATCGAGCAACGCTTTGGCCGCGAGCGGCCCCACCACCATGCACCACGCACGCTCGACCTGGACTTGCTGCTGATGGGCGACCTGCAATGCCACAGCCCGGTGCTGGTGCTGCCCCACCCGCGGGCGCACCAACGCGCCTTTGTGCTGCTGCCGCTGCTGGAGATATCACCGGGCCTGTGTGCACCCGGCCTGGGCCCGTTGGCCGGGCACCTGGGCGCCACCGCAGGCCAGCGCGTGCAGCGGCTGCCGCCCTGAGGCGCCCGCCTACAATTGAAGAATGACAAGGTCGTGACAGCCTGCTGGCATCTGCCGGCCGCCACAACGGCCGTGCCCCTTGGAGACCACCCCATGCTGTTCGGCAAGCTGCTGCCGCGCGAAGGCAACTTTTTCGAGATGTTCAACGCGCATGGTGGCCACATCGCCGACGGTGCGCGTGCCTTCCAGGCCATGGTGCAGAACTATGCCGACGAAACCTTGCGCCTGAAGTACGCGGCCGAGGTCGACGCGGCCGAGAAGCAGGCCGACCGCATCACCGCCGAGGTCAACCGCCTGCTGCACAAGACCTTCATCACGCCGATCGACCGCGAGCAGATCCACAGCCTGATCAACGCGATGGACGACATCCTCGACCTGCTGCAGGACACCAGCGAAGTGATGTCGCTGTACGACTTGACCAGCGTCAGCGACGACGTGTTGCGCCTGGGCGAGATTTCAGTGAAATGCTGCGACCGGGTGCAGCATGTGGTGAGCCTGCTGCCCAAGCTGAGCCAGGCCAGCGTGGCTGAAGCGGCGCTGAAGACCTGCGAGGAAATCGACCGCCTCGAAAGTGATGCCGACCGGGTGATGCGCAGCGCCATGAGCAAGCTGTTCCGCGACAACATCGAGGTGCGTGAGCTGATCAAGCTCAAGGCCGTCTACGAGCACCTGGAGAGCATCTCCGACCGCTGCGAAGACGTGGCCAACATCGTCGAGGGCATCGTCCTCGAAAACTCTTGATGGTCGGTCTGCGCCGGTTGGGCGGGCGGCCGTGCTCGGGCGTCCAGGGGCTGACATGACGTCCCTGCAGATCAGCTTCTGGGTTGTCGCCATGCTTGTCGCGCTGGCGGTTGCCTTCGATTTCATGCACGGCTTCCACGATGCGGCCAACTCGATGGCCACCGTGGTCTCCACCGGTGTGCTCAAGCCGCAGCAGGCGGTGCTCTTCGCGGCGTTCTTCAATGTGGTGGCGATCTTCGTCTTCCACCTGACGGTGGCTGCCACCATCGGCAAGGGCATCGCCATGCCCGGCGCGGTGGACCACCATGTGGTCTTCGGCGCGCTGATCGGCGCCATCACCTGGAACCTGCTCACCTGGTGGTACGGCATCCCCAGCAGCAGCTCACATGCGCTGATCGGCGGCATCGTCGGCGCGGTGATCGCCAAATCGGGCACCAGCCAGCTCATTGGCGCCGGGGTGATGAAGGTGGTGGCATTCATCTTCGTCTCGCCGTTGCTGGGTTTCCTGCTCGGCTCGCTGATGATGGTGCTGGTGGCCTGGGTGTGCCGGCGCACGTCGCCGCTGCGGGTGGACCGGTGGTTCCGCCGCTTGCAGCTGGTGTCGGCCGGCGCCTACTCGCTTGGCCACGGCGGCAATGACGCGCAAAAGACCATCGGCATCATTTGGATGCTGTTGATCGCCGCCGGCTACGTCAATGTGGCCGACAAGATGCCGCCGACCTGGGTGATCTGGGTCTGCTACCTGGCCATCGGTGCGGGCACGTTGTTCGGTGGCTGGCGCATCGTCAAGACCATGGGCCAGCGCATCACCAAACTCAAGCCGGTGGGCGGTTTCTGCGCCGAGACCGGCGGCGCGCTCACGCTCTTCTTGGCCACCGGCCTGGGCATTCCGGTGTCGACCACCCACACCATCACCGGCGCCATCATCGGCGTGGGCGCGGTGCGCAATGCCTCGGCGGTGCGCTGGGGCGTGGCCGGCAACATCGTCTGGGCCTGGGTGTTGACGATCCCGGCCTCGGCCTTTGTGGCGGCGCTGGCCTACTGGCTGAGCCTGGCGCTGTTCTGAAGCGCGGGCGCGGCACGCGCGGTGTTGCGGCCGATTCGCAGCTAAGCTTGGTGGCCCATGGTTTTGATGCGCCAACGGCGCGCCCACGCATGTCCACCCACACCGCCACCATCACCTGGCAACGTGACGGCCAGCCGTTCACCGACAAGCGCTACCGCCGCCACCACCAATGGCACTTCGACGGCGGCGCGGTGGTGGCGGGCTCGTCGTCGCCCACGGTGGTGCCGCTGCCGATGTCCGACGCGGCGGCGGTCGATCCGGAAGAAGCCTTCGTGGCCTCGCTGTCGAGCTGCCATCTGCTGTGGTTTCTGGACTTCGCCAGCCGCGCCGGCTGGGTGGTGGACGACTACCAGGACCAGGCCAGCGGCGTGCTGGCCAAGAACGCCGACGGCAAGCTGGCGATGACCCTGGTCACGCTGCGCCCGCTGGTGCACTTTGGCGGTGCGCGCCAGCCCGATGCGGCAGAAATCCACCGCCTGCACCATGCCACGCATGCGGCCTGCTTCATCGCCAGCTCGGTCAAGACCGACGTGCGCTGCGAGCCGGTGCTGCCGCCTGTCTGACCGTTGCTGAAAGCGCCGCATGTACCTGCCCAGCCACTTCGAGGAAACCCGGCCAGCGTTGCTGCACGCCCTGCTGCGCCAGCACCCGCTGGGCCTGCTGGTGACGCTGGACGCCGCCGGTGCGCCCGAGGCCAACCCGATCCCCTTCATGCTGGAGCCTGACCGTGGCCCAATCGGCACGCTGGTGGGCCATGTGGCGCGCGCCAACCCGGTGTGGCGCCGCGCCGGCCAGCAGGTGCTGGTGGTGTTCCAGGGCCCGGACGGCTACATCTCGCCCAACGGCTATGCCAGCAAGCGTGAACACGGCAAGGTCGTGCCGACCTGGAATTACGCCACCGTGCAGGCGCGTGGCATGCTGCTGGCGCTGGACGAGGTGGCCGCCACCCATGCACTCGTCAAGCAGCTCACCGACCACCATGAGTCGCGCCAGGCCAGGCCCTGGGGCGTGGGCGACGCACCCGCCGACTACATCGCCAGCATGCTGCGGGCCATCGTCTGCATCGAGATCCCGCTGGCCACGCTGGTGGGCAAGTACAAGCTCAGCCAGAACCGCAGTGCCGCCGACGTGGCCGGCGTGGTGGCCGCGCTGCATGCCGATGCCGACCCTGCGGCCCACACCTTGGCCGACTGGATGCAAACCCCCGCTGGAGCCCAACCATGAGCGCTGCCGCGCTGCGCCTGGGCCCGCTGCGCCCGCAAGACCGTGCCGATTGGGAGCCGCTGGCGCGTGGCTACAAGGCCTTCTATGAAACCGAGGTTGATGACGCGGGCTACCAGGCCGCCTGGCAGCGATTGCTGGCCGGTGGCGTGATGGTCGGCCTGGGCGCGTGGATTCCGGCCGCTGCATCGGGCCAGCCCGAGCGCCTGGTCGGCATCGCCCATGCGCTGTTCCACGCCAGCACCTGGTCGGCGGGCAATTGCTATTTGCAAGACCTGTTCACCGCGCCCGATGTGCGTGGCCGGGGCGTGGCCGAAGCGCTGATCGGCCACCTGGCGCAAATCGCCCAGGCCAGAGGGGTTGACCGCTTGCACTGGCTCACCCACGCCAGCAATGCCCGTGCGCGCCGGCTGTATGACCGCGTGGCAGTCAACAAGGGCTTCATCCGCTACGACCACCCAATGCCGCCGCCGGGCTGATGCGCGGCGCGGTGGCGCGTCGCCGCTTGTGTCGGTGTGCCCAGTCGCCCAGCAGGTCGCGGTGTTGAACTGTGGCCTAATCGAGGGTTTCGCACCTGCCATCCCGGAGCCCTCCATGGCCATCAAGATCAGAACCGAAGCCGACCGCCGCGCCACCCCCCGGCCGGCCCCACCCAACGGCGTGACTGTGCCCGTCAGCCGCGGCCAGAAGCGCAGCCTGGAGCGTGGCGCGCACACCCGCAGCAAAAAGCGGCCTGGCAAGCGGCCGCATCAAGGCTGAGCCGCCGGCCGGCCTGACGCCGGTCGATTGACGCCAGCCGTTGCCACACCGGGCGCCCAGCGCCCGGTTCTTTTTTCTGCACCACCATGTTGCGCATCACCGAATTGCGCCTGCCGCTGACCCATGCCGAGCCGGCACTGCGCGCGGCGGTGCTGGCGCGGCTGGGCTTGGCGCCAGCGCAACTGGCGGCGCTGCAAGTGGCGCGCCGCGCCTGGGACGCGCGCAAGAAATCCGCCGTGGTGCTGATCTACACGGTGGACATCACGCTGGCCGACGGCGAGGACGAATCCGCGCTGCTGGCGCGCCATGCCGGTGATGGCCACATCCGCGCCACGCCAGACACCCGCTACCGCTTCATCGCCCAGGCGCCCGCCGACTTTCTGGCCAGCGGCCGGCCGCGCCCGGTGGTGGTGGGCTTCGGCCCCTGCGGCATCTTTGCCGCGCTGGTGCTGGCGCAGATGGGCTTGCGGCCGATCGTGCTGGAGCGTGGCCGGCCGGTGCGCCAGCGCACGCAGGACACCTGGGGCCTGTGGCGGCGCGGCGTGCTCGATGCCACGTCGAACGTGCAGTTTGGTGAGGGCGGCGCCGGCACCTTCAGCGACGGCAAGCTCTGGAGCCAGATCAGCGACCCGCGCCACCTGACGCGCAAGGTGCTCAACGAGTTTGTGCAGGCCGGTGCACCGGAGGAAATCCTCCACGTCGCCAAACCACACATCGGCACCTTCCGCCTGGTGGGCGTGGTCGAGAAGATGCGCGCCACGATCACCGCGCTGGGCGGCGAGGTGCGCTTCGAGCAGCAGGTGGTCGATCTGCTGGTGGAGACCGCGCCGTCGCGGGGCGGGGCCCCCGCGACTCGGCATGTCCGTGGCCTGGTCCTGGCCAGCGGCGAACAACTGCGCACCGACCATGTGGTGCTGGCCCTGGGCCACAGCGCCCGCGACACCTTTGCCATGCTGCAGCAGCGCGGCGTGCAGTTGGATGCCAAGCCGTTTTCGGTGGGTTTTCGCATCGAGCATCCGCAGGGCCTGATCGACCGCGCGCGTTTCGGGCCCAGCGCCGGCCACCCCATCCTGGGCGCGGCCGATTACAAGCTGGTGCACCACGCGGCCAATGGCCGCGCCGTCTACAGCTTCTGCATGTGCCCGGGCGGCACCGTGGTGGCCGCCACCAGCGAGGCCGGCCGCGTGGTGACCAATGGCATGAGCCAGTACAGCCGCAATGAGCGCAACGCCAATGCCGGCATCGTGGTCGGCATCAGCCCCGCCGACTACCGGCAGACACCCGGCAGCGGCGCAGTCGATCCGCTGGACGGCGTCGCCTTCCAGCGCCAGTGGGAGAGCAGGGCGTTCGAGCTGGGCGGCGGCGGCTACCGCGCGCCAGCGCAACTGGTGGGCGACTTTCTGCGCGGTCAGCGCAGCACGGCCATCGGCAGCGTGCTGCCGTCATACCAGCCTGGGGTGACCCCCACTGACCTGGCACAGCCCGGCCAGGAGAGCCTGCCGCCGTACGTGCTGGCGGCCATCCGCCAGGCGTTGCCGGCATTCGGCCGCCAGATCCCCGGCTTCGACATGGCCGACGCGGTGCTGACTGGCGTGGAGACACGCACCTCGTCACCGCTGCGCATCACCCGGGGGCGTGACCACCAGAGCCTGAACACCCGCGGCCTGTTCCCGGCCGGTGAGGGTGCGGGTTATGCAGGCGGCATCATGTCGGCCGGGGTCGATGGCATCGAGGTGGCAGAGTCAGTGGCGCGCTGTCTGCTGGCAGCGGCAACAGGGCGCACAGCCTGAGTGCCGCCACGGCGTCAGAGCAACAGCGCGCCGATGAACACGCCGATCATCATGCAGGCCAGCACCACCTTGCCCAGCATGCCCACCATGATGCCCAGCCAGGTGGACACGCCCACCTTCAGCGCTTGCTGCTGATTGCGCCTGGCCAGGTATTCACCTGCGGCCGCGCCCACCAGCGGCATGAACAACACGCCCACCAGGCCCATGAACAGGCCCACCACCGTGCCCAGCGCGGCGCCAACCAGCGCCTGGCGGCTGGCGCCCGCGCGCTGCGCGCCCATCACTGCAGCGGCATAGTCCAGCGCCCAGGCCAGCACGGCCAGCACCACCACCACCGCAATCGCCACGCCGCCGACGCGGCTGAAGTCGTCGATCCAGGCGCCCAGCACGATGCCGGCCAGCACCAGTGCCGTGCCCGGCAGCGCGGGCAGCACCGTGCCGGCCAGGCCCAGCAGGATCAACACGGCGCTCAAGGTCCACCACAGGGCGTCAGGCATGCAGGTTCTCGACAAGGGTTGATATGTGCAGATGGCACCCACGACGCGTGCTTCAAGCCCCCGGGGCTGAACACTTCGGCGCCTGCGAAGGCGTGGTTCTTGAAATTGGAGTGGCGCCTGGCCCGTGGCGGCGGCATATTGCGGGCCTGTGCCTGCGGCAACCCCGCCCCGCTTGCTCCCGCTTGCCCCCGCTGACCCCCGCCAACCCACGGCCGCTGCCCGAGCGGCGCCCACCATGCAACCCGCCAGCCCGCAAGACCGCCAGTACACCGACATCCGCGATGCCGTGCGCGCCCTGTGCGCCGAATTTCCCGATGCCTACCACCGCGAGGTCGACAGACAGCGCGCCTACCCCGAGGCCTTTGTCGACGCGCTGACCAAGGCCGGCTGGATGGCCGCGCTGATCCCGCAGGAGTACGGTGGTTCAGGCCTGGGCCTGGCCGAGGCCAGCGTGATCATGGAGGAGATCAACCGCGCCGGTGGCAATTCAGGCGCCTGCCATGGCCAGATGTACAACATGGGCACGCTGCTGCGCCATGGCTCGGCCGAACAGAAGCAGCGCTACCTGCCGTTGATTGCCACCGGCGCCTTGCGCCTGCAAAGCATGGGCGTGACCGAGCCCACCACCGGCACCGACACCACCAAGATCAAGACCATGGCGGTCAAAAAGGGTGACCGCTATGTGATCAACGGCCAGAAGGTGTGGATCTCGCGCATCCAGCACAGTGACTTGATGATCCTGCTGGCCCGCACCACGCCGCTGGCCGAGGTCAAGAAAAAGAGCGAGGGCATGTCGATCTTCATCGTCGACTTGCGCCAGGCCATCGGCAAAGGCCTGGACGTGCGGCCGATCCCGAACATGGTGAACCACGAGACGAATGAGCTGTTCTTCGAGAACCTGGAGATCCCGGCCGAGAACCTGATCGGCCACGAAGGCCAGGGCTTCAAGTACATCCTCGACGGCCTCAACGCCGAGCGCACGCTGATCGCCGCCGAGTGCATCGGCGACGGCCGCTGGTTCATCGACCGCGTCACCGCCTACGTCAAGGACCGCATCGTCTTCGGCCGCCCGATCGGCCAGAACCAGGGTGTGCAG
>JANNMP010000141.1:0-6072 GCA_031398015.1 Burkholderiaceae bacterium | reverse complement strand
CGCCGGGCGGTGCCTGCGCGTCGCCCGCACAACCGCTTGCGACGTTTTCCTACGGCCGCCGCACACGCTGTCCCACGCCGCGCGCAGCAGCGTCGCTGCATTCTTGGCGCCACACCAACCAGGGAGCCACGATGGCCATGGCAAGCGGCACGTCCACCGAACGATTCGGCGCATCCACGGCGCTGCCCGAGGCTGACCACCGCGCCACGCTGGCACCGGCCAGCGCGGTCTCGTGGGGGGCAATCCTGGCGGGTGCCACGGCGGCAGCGGCGCTGTCGCTGATCCTGCTGATCCTGGGCACCGGGCTGGGCCTGTCGTCGGTGTCGCCCTGGGCGCACTCTGGCCTGGGCGCCGAGGCCATCGGCATGTCAACCATTGTCTGGTTGACGCTGACGCAGTTGATGGCATCGGGAATGGGCGGCTATCTCGCCGGCCGGCTGCGCAGCCGGTGGCTGGCGGTGCACAGTGACGAGGTCTATTTTCGTGACACGGCGCATGGCTTTCTCGCCTGGGCGCTCGCCACGTTGGCAACTGCGGCGTTGCTCGGGTCCGTCGTCACGGCCATGGTGGGCAGCGGCATGCAGGCGGGCACTGGCCTGGCCGGCGGCGCTGCTGCTGCCGCGGCGGGCAGCAACAAGCCTGACAGCCGCATCGCAGTCAGCGCCTACCTGGTGGACAGGCTGCTGCGCACCGACATGCCTGCGGTGCCTGCGGCGCCATCCGACGGCACAGCCGTCGGCACGCCCGCCACCACAGCCGCCGAGCCATCCACCACCCACCACAGTGCAGCGCTTGCCGCGCCTGGCGCCGGCTTACCCGGCGCAGCAGCGGGCGAGATCACACGCATCCTGGCCAACGCACAGCGCAGCAGCGGCGCCATGCCGGCAGACGACACACGCCACCTGGCCGTGCTGGTGGCGCGGCACACCGGTCTGACGCCATCAGACGCCGAGAAGCGTGTCATCGACACAGTGGCGCGTTTGCAGGCTGAGGTGACGGACGCCGACAACAGCGCCCGCACTGCGGCCGACGCGGCGCGCAAAGCCTCGGCCGCGACGGCGCTGTGGCTGTTTGTCTCGCTGCTCTTCGGCGCCTTTTTTGCCAGCCTGGCAGCCACCATGGGCGGACGGCAGCGAGACGCCTGATTCACCGCCCGCGACACCACACCACACCTCACCGGAGACCAGCATGCGGTCCTTGCTCCTGCTGTTTCTAGGCATCCCGATCCCCATCATCATCCTCATCGCGCTGTTCACTTGACCTCAACCCACCAACCTCGGAGCGCAAGCATGTCCACCAACACCAAACCCACGATCCCAGCCAAAAAGACTGCCAAGCCGAAAGACGCCATCGCACTGCTGCGCGCTGACCACCAAGAAGTGGCGGCCATGTTTGCGCAGGTTGCCAACACCACATCGCCGGTCAAGAAAAAGGCATTGGTCAGCCAGATCTGCACGGCGTTGAGCGTGCATGCGCAGGTGGAAGAAGAAATCTTCTACCCGGCGGTCAAGCAGGCGCTGAAGGACAAGTTGCTGGTGCCTGAGGCCATCGTCGAGCAAGCAACGATGAAGGCGTTGATCGACCAGGTGAACGGTGTCGAGCCCGATGGCGAGATGTACGACGCGCGCGTCACGGTGCTGGCAGAGTACGTCAAGCACCATGTGAAGGAGGAACACACCGAGATGTTCCCCAAGGCCAAGACCAGCACGCTGGACATGCTGGCGCTGGGAGCGGCGATGGCTGAGCGCAAGGCACAGCTGATGGCGCAGCACGGCTGAACGCCCAGCAGTGGGTGGTCAGCGCGGCAGCAAGGGCGCCATCTGGGCTGATCCACCGGTGTTGGTGGCGCACCAGCATGGCGTCGGCAGCGAGGGCGGCCAGCGGTGCAGTGCTTCGGCTGGCCCGCGCGATGCCGCCAGCGCAGGCGATGTGTGCTTCAGCGCAACTGCTCGATCACGGCCGGGCCGGGCGATGGCCCGGTATCGGCAAGCTGCATGGCAGCCAGAACAGCACAACGCGCGGTCTGGGCATCGGCCAGGCTGCTGGCATGCACACGCAGCAGCGCCTCACCGCGCTGCACCGCTGTGCCCAGCGCCAGCACCTGGCTGAACCCCACACGCGCGTCGATCACATCGCCGGCCTGGCGCCGGCCGCCGCCGAGTGCCAGCACGACCAGGCCGAGCTGGCGGGTGTGCATCGCCGCCAGCACGCCGCTGCGCGGCGCCAGCACATCCAGCACCACCGGCGCGGTGGGCAGCCTGGCATCGGCCAGCACATCGCTGGGGCCACCCAGGCCGGCCACCATGCGGGCAAAGTGCTCGGCGGCGCGGCCGCTGGCCAAGGCTGATTCGGCCATGGCCTCGCCCTGCGCCAGGCTGCTGGCCAGGCCGGCGCCGTGCAACATGTGCGCGGCCAGTGCCAGCGTCACTTGCAGCAGGCGGGGCTCCCGCGCGGCGCCGGTGAGGAAGGCGACGCTCTCGGCCACCTCCAGCGCATTGCCGGCGCTGCGGCCCAGCACCTGGTCCATGTCGGTGAGCAGCGCCCGGCACGGCAGGCCGGCGGCTTGGGCCACATCCACCAGGCAACGTGCCAGCGCGCGTGCGTCGTCACGCGTGGCCATGAAGGCGCCGTTGCCGACCTTCACATCCATCACCAGGCTGCCAAGCCCGGCGGCCAGCTTCTTGCTGAGGATGCTGGCGGTGATCAAGGGCACCGATTCCACCGTGGCGGTCACATCGCGGATGGCGTAGAGCCGGCGGTCGGCCGGCGCCAGCGTTTCACTGGCGCCAACGATGGCGCAGCCGGCCTGCCGCAACACCGCCAGCAGCTGGCAGTGCGGCGGGTTGACCAGGTAGCCAGGCAGCGCGGCCAGCTTGTCCAGGGTGCCGCCGGTGTGGCCCAGGCCCCGGCCGCTGACCATCGGCACCACGCCGCCACACGCGGCCACGATCGGCGCCAGCACCAGGCTGACCTTGTCGCCGACACCGCCGGTGGAATGTTTGTCGACCACCGGGCCGGCCAGGCCACTGCCGGCCCATTGCAGCACCGTGCCCGAATGGGCCATGGCCAGTGTCAGCGCCGCGCATTCGCTGCGGTCCATGCCACGCAGCAGCGTGGCCATGGCCAGCGCGGCGGCTTGGGCCTCGCTCCAGCTGCCGTCGACCAGGCCTTGCACGAAGGCCTGGATCTGCGCCTCGCTCAGCGCCGCGCCATCGCGCTTGGCGCGGATCACTTCGGCTGGCAGCAGCATGGCGGTGGCGGGTTCAGTAGCTGCCGGTGGCGCTTGTTTTGCCGGCGCCACTGCGCAACAGCACCGCCTCGATGTCAGCCAGCAGCCCGCTGGCGCCGAAGCGCAACCGCTGCGGGCCCACCGCATCGGCGCCCAGAATCTCCCGCACCAGCGCGATGTAGACCGCCGCATCGGCCACCCGCCGGATGCCACCCGACGCCTTGAAGCCGGCGCCCGCCCCACGCGGGTGGGCGGCGATGGCCTGCAGCATCACCCGCGCGGCCTCGGGCGTGGCGCCGGTGGCTGTCTTGCCGGTGCTGGTCTTCAGAAAGTCCACGCCCGCGTCCAGGCCGATCAAGCTGGCTTGATGGACCAAGCCCGGGTCGGCCAGGTCGCCTGATTCGATGATCAGCTTGAGGGTGTGGCCGGCGCAGGCTGCGCGCACCGCATGCACCACGGCGGCGGCGCCGGCCGCGTTGCCTGCCTGCAAGGCGCGCCAGGGCAGCACCAGGTCGACCTCATCACCACCGGCGGCGATGATGGCCTGCGCGTCGGCCACAGCCGCTGCCGCATCCAGCCCACCGGCCGGGAAGTTGGCCACCGCCGCCACCCGCACACCGGCAGGCGCCTGGGCCCTGGCCAGGGCCACGAAACGTGGCCACACACACAGGGCAGCCGGTGCACCGGCCGGGCCGGCAGCGCGGGCGCACAGCGCGCTGATGGCGGCGGCATCGTCAGCATCGTTCAGGCTGGTCAGATCAAGGCAGGCCAGCGCGCGGCGGGCCAGGTCGGCAGAGTGGTCGGTCATGGCGGCTGGGCTGGGTGGCATGGTGTGGCGGGCGCTGCCACATCATGGCAGCTGTCAGGGGCGGGCAGGTGTGGGGAGCGCGCGGGTGGCTGTGCCCGTGTGTGCGTCGGCCCAGTGGCACACATGCCTAACGCCCATCCGGCGCGTAGTCAGCCACCTTCAGCGGGCTGCGCGCGCTGATGTAGCTGCGCAGCACCTCGGCGTCGTTGAAGCCGGTGTCGACATGGCCGGGGTGGGTGTTGAGCTTGGGAAAACCATCACCGCCGATGGCGGTGAAGTTGTTGATCGCCAACCGGTAGCTGCGCTGGGGGTCGATGGCAGCGCCGCCGATGCGGGCCTCTTGCAGCACGCCGCTGTCCACACGCCACTGCAGGCCGGCGGTCTGCGGGTAGCCGCCTGCGCCAGGGCTCATCCTGGCGGCGGCGCCCAGCCAGTGCAGCAACTCGGCACCGCTCAATGTGACCACCACCACGGTGTTGGCAAACGGCTGCACCTTCAGCACGTCACGGTAGGTGATCAGGCCCTCGGGCAGTGAATCACGCACGCCGCCCGCGTTGATCAGCGCCATGTCGGCGCCGGTGCGCTGCAGCATCGCGCGGGCGATCAGCTGGCCCAGGTTGGTGGGCTGCTGGCGCACACGCGCACGGTCGCCGTCGAACACACCGTCGGCCTGGCCCACCGGCAGCTGCAACTGCAGTTGGCCTGCCGCTTGAAACGGCTGCAGGAAGGCGCGCACGGCCGGGTCTTCAGCCAGCCGCTGGCCCAACGCCAGCTTCTTGCCGTCGGCCGTGCGGCCCTGCATGTTCACCGGCAGCAGCTGGTACTTGCGCAGCGCCACCTGGCCGGCGCTGATGACGAAGTCGGCACGGCCGACGTACTTGCCCCATTCATGCGCCTGCACGATCCAGGCGCCGTTCTGGCGGTCGGGCGCGCAGGGCTGGCCGGGGCGGTAGGCATCGTTGCGGCGGTTCTCAGCCAGCATGCACACCGGGTTCTGGCTGTGGCCGCCGACGATCAAGTCCAGCCCCGGCACGGCACGCGCCAGTTCCACATCGCCCGGCGCATTGACGCCGCGCGCGCCGTCGGTGAAATGGCCCATGTGGGTGGCGGCAATCACCATGTCGGCGCGCTGGCGCAACTGCGGCACCAACTGCGCTGCCTCATCGGCCGGCTTCTTGAACTGCAGGCCGCGGATGTTGTCTGGCAACACCATCTTGGGCGTGTCGTCGGTGGTCAGGCCCAGCACCGCGATCTTGTAACCACCACGCTCGAAGATGCGATACGGCTCAAACGCCCGTTGCCCGCCCTGGTAGATGTTGGCCGACAGCAGCGCAAAGGTCGCCCACTGGCGCTGTTTGGCCAGCACCGCCGGGGGTTTGTCGAATTCATGGTTGCCCACTGCTGCGGCGTCATAGCCCAGCAGGGCCATGCCCTTGATGTCGGGCTCGGCGTCTTGCAGGTCGCTCTCGGGCACGCCGGTGTTGATGTCGCCGCCGTCGAGCAGCAGCACATGGCCACCGGCGGCAGCCACCTCGGCGCGCACCTGGTCGATCAATGTCTTGCGTGCGGCCAGGCCATATTCACCATCGGCATTGGGCCAGAACCGGCCATGGTGGTCATTGGTGTGCAGCACGGTCAGCTGCAGTGGCGGCCGCTGGCCCGGCTGCGGTGCACTGGCGCAGGCGCCCAGCAGCAGCATGGCCAGCCATGTGGCCAGCCATGTGGCCAGCCGTGTGGGTGCAGGACGCTCACACAAGGTGTTGGGCATGGTGGGCTGGGCTGGTGGGCTGGGCCGGTGGGACAGCGCTGCGTGGCTGCCGTGCCTGGTGGCGGTGGTGGGCCGAAGAATCCTACCGTGCGGCCAGCAGGTGGGCGGCAGAATGGGCAGCCATGCCGGTGCCCGGCCGCCGCTGTGCCGGCGTATGCATCCACACGTGCATCCACCACAAGGACCAACGATGTTCCGCCAGACCTACCTTGACCACGACCAGATCAGCGCCCAGCTGGCTGCCTGGGCGGCGCAGCACCCAGCCAT
>JANNMP010000119.1:0-1594 GCA_031398015.1 Burkholderiaceae bacterium | reverse complement strand
CCCCAGCCGGCCCAGCGCCGGCCGGCGCGCAAGGCACGCTGCCAGCGGCCGGCGTCGGCTTCGGCCCCGGCCAGGGCGGGCGCCTGGCGCGGCCGGCGCTTCACCGCGCTGCCCCCAGCGCCAGCGTCACGCTGCCGTCGTACAGGCCGGGTGTGGTCTGGCTCAGGTTGGCCTCGACCACCCGGGCCCGTGCGCCGGCCCGGGCCTCGGCCAGCCAGGCCGCCAGTTGCTGGGCGCTGATGCCTTTGATGGCCACCACCGCACGCTCACCCTGCAGGCTGAGCTTGGCCACCTCGCCCAGGCGGGCAGTGGCCGCGCTCAGGCCGGCCTGGGCTTGCGCCATCGGCAACGGCGGCACCGCGCGCAGGCGGCTGGCCTCGGCGGCCATGGCCTGCATCTGCTGCGCCTGCGATTCAGCAGCGGCCAGTTGTGCCGGTGCGCTGGCCAATGTGCGCCAGGCCGGCGCCAGCGCCACTGCCCACAGCAAAAAGCCGCCCAGCACGGCAGCGGCCAGGCCCAGCAACCGGCGCTCACGCGGGGCCAGGCGCAACCACGCCGCCTGGGCGTTGCGCCAGGCGCCGTTGGCAGCAGTGATGCTGGCAGTGTTGCTGGCAGCGGTGCCGGTCGATGTGGTCAACGGAGATGTGCTCATGTGTGCGTCATGACCGGGGGCCCGGCCCCGGCCCCGGCCCCGGCCCAGGCGCAGAGCCATTGCCCGGCTGCGCTGGCCCGCTGGCCTTGTTCAGCGTCAAGCGGCCGTCGGATTCGTCCAGGCCCCAGCCCAGCGCGGCCAGGCGCTGGCGCAGCGCCTGCACCTGCGGTGGCGCCCAGCCGGCGGCGGGCAGGCTCAGCCGCCCGGGCTCAAAGCGCAATTGCGCCGCCGGTGGCTGGCCTTCGGGCCAGGCAGCGGCAGCGGCGGCCAGCAGGGTTTCAAAATCGTCATCGCCGGGCACGCCGGCAGCGCTGCGCAGGGCTGCGGTTTCGCGCCGCATCTGCAGCGGCGCATCGAGCACCGCGCGCACCTGCGGGTGGGCCTGGCGCAGCAGGCTGAGTTGGGCCTCACGCTGGCTGTCGATCTGGCGCTGCTGCTGCCAGGCCAGCGCATTGAGCCCGATCACCTGCACCCCCAGCAGCGCCACCAGGCCCCAGCGTGCCGGCGCCCAGGCCGGCGCCATCAACCGGCGCCACAGGTTGCCCACCGCCAGGCTGCTGCGGTGGCGCGGCGCCAGGTCGAACTGCAACAGGTTCCAGGGCGAGCGCACGGCGGCCAGCGCCATGTCGGCGTCATTGCGCACGGCCACCGGCACGCCCAGCCAGCGCTCGGCAGCGGCGGCGGCGGCCGGGCTGGCCGACCAGCGTGTGCCACGCGCCTGCCAGCCCGGCAGCAGGCTGCGCGCCAGGCCACCGGCCAGCGGCAGGCAGGTGGCGCCGTCGGCATCGGCATAGGCCAGTTGCAGGGCCTGGGTGTCGCCGGCATCGGCCGGGCCGTCGACATGGCCGACCGTCGCGGCGGCGGTGGGTTCGAGCAGCGGCGCCAGCGCCGGCACCAGGCGGTCAACCACCCGGCCGGCGCCGGCCAGCACCGCCTGTTGCG
>JANNMP010000116.1:0-2503 GCA_031398015.1 Burkholderiaceae bacterium | reverse complement strand
GCCAGGCTGGCGTTCTGCTCGACCAGCAGCATGCTGACACCGTCTTCATGGTTGATGGTGCGCATGATGCGGAATATCTCGGCCACGATCAGCGGCGCCAGGCCGAACGAGGGCTCGTCCAGCAGCAGCAGCTTGGGCCGCAGCATCAGCGCGCGGCTGATGGCCAGCATCTGCTGTTCGCCGCCCGACAGCGTGCCGGCCTGCTGGTGGCGGCGCTCGGCCAGGCGCGGAAAGCGGGCATAGGCGCGGTCCATGTCGCGGTGCACCTCGGCCTTGTCGGCGCGCACGTAGGCGCCGAGCTTCAGGTTGTCTTCGACCGACAGCGCGGTGAAGGTGCCGCGGCCATCGGGCACATGGGCCACGCCCAGGCGCACCACCGCGTCGGTGGCCTTGCCCACCAGCTGCACCTCACCGGCGCCGGCGTTGAACACCAGGCTGCCGGTGGTGCGCACGATCTGGCACAGCGCGCGCAAGGTGGTGGTCTTGCCGGCGCCGTTGGCGCCCAGGATGGTGGTGATCTTGCCCGTCTCGATGGCGAAATCGATGTCGAACAGCACCTGGGTGGCGCCGTAGAAGGCGCTCAACTTCTTGGCCTCGAACAACTTAACCATGGGCGTTCTCCTGCTCCGGCGTGCCCAGGTAGGCCGCAATCACGTCAGGATGCTGCTGGATGTGTTCGGGCGTGCCTTCGGCGATCTTCTTGCCGAAGTTCAGCGCCACGATGTGGTCTGAAACGCTCATCACCAGGCTCATGTGGTGCTCGACCAGCAGCACCGTGACGCCCAGGCGGTTCTGGATGTCCAGGATCAAACGGCCCAGATCACCCAGCTCTTCATGGTTCAAGCCGGCGGCCGGTTCATCGAGCATCAGCAGTTTCGGGTCAGCGGCCAGTGCGCGGCCCATCTCCACCCGCTTCTGGGTGCCAAAGGGCAGGTCACCAGCGGGCCGGTCGGCGAACGGTGTGAGTTCAAGGTACTCCATGATCTGGTCAGCGCGTGCACGCAGGCGCTTTTCTTCAGCGCTGACGCTGGGCAGGCGCAGCGCACTGGCCAGAAAACCCGCCGACGAGCGCGAATGCGCGCCGATCATGATGTTGTCGCGCACCGGCAAGCTGCGGAACATGGCCAGGTTCTGGAAGGTGCGGCCCATGCCCAGCTGAGAAATCTCATGCGTGGGCGTGTTGGTGATCGACTGGCCTTCAAACTGGATGTCACCAGCCTGGTAGCTGTACAGGCGCGACATGCAGTTGAACAGCGTGGTCTTGCCGGCGCCGTTGGGGCCGATCAGGCCGCAGACATGGCCTTTTTCCACGTCGAAACTCACGCCGTCGAGTGCCACGATGCCGCCAAAGCGCACGGTGACTCCACGCACGCTGAGCAGGGGAACTGCTGTATCTGCCATCGTTGTCCTGACCTGCTCCTGAGCCCGCCCGCCGCCACCGGCCGCAGCCACACAAACGCACAACCCTGCTGCGGTTCGGGTTTATAGGTGGCAGACCTGGGGCGGACAACGGGTGCTTGCCCTGACACACGGGCGACAGCCGCCGCAGGGGCGTTTGACGCGCTGAAGCCGGGCTTCGCATGCGACGATCAAGGCCTCTTCGATGGCAGCGTTCACAACACCCACAACGCCGCACCGCAGACTGCTCAAGGAGCTTGCATGACCAGCATCTATGACCAGCAACTCGACCGCAACGCGGCGAACTTCGCTGCCCTGTCGCCGGTGAGTTTTGTCGAGCGCAGCGCCGAGGTGTTTGGCGACCTGCCCGCCGTGGTGCACGGCGCGCGGCGCTACACCTGGGCCCAGGTGCGTGACCGCTCGGCCCGCCTGGGCGCAGCGCTGCGCGCGCTGGGTGTGGGCCGTGGCAGCACCGTCAGCGTGATGCTGCCCAACACACCCGAGATGGTGGAGGTGCACTACGCCGTGCCGGCGCTGAACGCCGTGCTCAACACGCTGAACACCCGGCTCGATGCGCCGCTGCTGGCCTGGCAGATGCACCACTGTGAGGCCAGCGTGCTGATCACCGACCGTGAATTTGCCGCCACCATGGGCCCGGCGCTGGCCGCGCTGCGCGACGTGCATGGCCGTTGCCCGGTGGTGATCGACGTCGACGACAGTGAATACACCGGCCCCGGTGAGTGCCTGGGCACGCTGGAGTACGAAGCCTTGCTGGCCGCCCATGCGCCGCTGGCGGTGCTGCAAGGCCCGGCCGATGAATGGGACGCAATTGCTGTCAGCTACACCAGCGGCACAACCGGTGACCCCAAGGGCGTGGTCACCCACCACCGCGGCGCCTACCTCAACGCCGTGTGCAACGTCGCCACCTGGACCATGCCGCTGTACCCGGTGTACCTGTGGACGCTGCCGATGTTCCATTGCAACGGCTGGTGCTTTCCCTGGACCATGGCGGCCGTCGCCGGCACCAACGTCTGCCTGCGCCGGGTCGACGCCGGGCTGATCTTCGACGCCAACCGCACCCAAGGCGTGACCCACATGTGCGCCG
>JANNMP010000090.1:0-8027 GCA_031398015.1 Burkholderiaceae bacterium | reverse complement strand
CCTGCAAGGCGGCCATGGCGACGTTCATGGTCAGTGCGGCGCAGCCCAGGCTGCGCACGGATGCGTCTTTCCAACCCAGCAGCGTGGCCGCCTGCTCGCACACCAGCATGACCAGCAGCGCATGGTGCGCGCTGTAGCGTTGTGTCGAATGGCCGGCGGTGTGGATCAGGTGGTACAGCGACGTATCGACATGGCGCTGGCCCAGCTTGCCGGCGCGCTCGTGCATCAGGCGCACGCGCTGGATGAACTCAGGCCTGGGCTGGGCGTCGCGCAGCAGCGTGTCGAGCGTGGCGCCCAGGCTTTCCCATTGCTCGGGCACGCTGGCATCGGCCGCCGTCGCCGGCTCGCGCGTGTTCTCCTCCTGCGGCATGGCATTGGCCAGGGACTTGAGCGGCGTGTTCTGCCGCAGCATCGTGTCCACGGTCACGCCCAGCTTGTGCCGCCATTCATTGAACTCTTCTTCGTCGGCAAACAGCGGCAACCCGCTGAGTTGCGCCAGTTGCTCGGCGCCGTCGATCTGTGTGCCGGCCACCAACAGCAGTTGCCCGCTGCCATTGCGCACGCCGAAAGGCAATGTCGCGTCCAGGCGCAGGTGCTCATGTGAGAAGGGGATCAACTTCACGCGCTTTTGGGCGGGCGAGCGCCTTCACAGGGCAGAAAAAAGCGGGTCCCGAAGGACCCGCTGAAAGCACAGAGGTCTGTGCCAGGAGGAGACAAGCATGAAAAAACAAGTACGCCGTGTTTATCGGCCAGAACAGCGCGGCGCGGACCCCGAAATCCGTGACTCAATGCGCATGCACGGCGAGCGAATTCACGCCCTGCGCACGCGCGCCACGGGCCTGGCCAGGCGCCGACGGAATTTGCAGCGCGCCGGCCAGCTTGCCCTTGCCGGCACGCGCCGGCGGGTTGCACATGCCGCAGACATAGTGCTTGGCGATCTCGTACGGGTGGGTCACGAAGTGGCCGCCGCAGCTGGAGCAGGCGGTCATGGTGAGCATGCCGTTGTCGACGAACTTCACCAGCCGCCAGGCGCGCGTCACGCTGAGCAGCGGCTCGAGCCCTTGCGACTGCGTCTGCTCCAGGTACAGCTGGTAGGCCTTGATGACGACGTCGATCTCGTCCAGCTCGGACACCTTGTTCAGGTATTCGTGGATGTTCAGGAACAGGCTGGCATGGATGTTGGGCTGCCAGGTCATGAACCAGTCGGTCGAGAACGGCAGCTGGCCCTTGCTGGGGCTTCTGCCGGCCACCTCTTTGTACAAGCGCAGCAGGCGCTCGTAGCTCAGATCGGTTTCGCTTTCCAGCACTTGCAGCCGGGCGCCCAGCTTGATCAACTCCACGGCGGTGTCGATCTGCTTGGCTTCGGTCAGGATGCTCTTGGTGCGTGACATGTTCTCTCTCCTCGATTGGCTGTTGTCCCCTTGGGACAGGCCGGCGCAGCCAGCCAGGGGCGGTGTGGATCGAAGCCGCCAGGCCCGATCCGGGTCCCCCGGTCGGGGCTGGTCAACCCCCAGGGGGTGGTCGCCAGGCGACCGGGGCCAACTGCCTATGCGGCTTCTTGGTGGCGGCCGGCCATCAGGATGGAGGCATGCAGGCGTGACACGCTTTCATTGGCGGCGCTCTTGCCGTGGCTGGTCAGCAGGCCCCAGACCAGGTCGTCGTCGCAGCGCATGCGGCACAGCAGGGTGCTGCCCGAGGCGATCTTCATCATCTGCGCCGGGGTCAGCGCATTGATCAGGCCAGCAGAGTCCTCGCTCAAGCCAAGGCGGAACAGCGCCTGGTCACGGTCGCTGCGGATCAGCGTCTGCGCCAGCATCAGATATGACAGATTGGCTTCACGGATTTCGGCGAGGATCTGGTCAGAGGTCATGTAGGTGTCCTGGTCGCTGGCGGCCGCTGGTGGCTGCCGGCTGGGGTGGCGGGGTTGGGCTGAAAGGCCCGGCGTGAAACCAACTGTAGAGAACGCAACAAGCCGGCAACATCAGGCCAATTCGTCTTCTTGAGTCCCGGTTCTTCGAGGGGCTGTGTCAGGCAAATTCCTACACACCGGTCAGCCCCGGGCGCGGCGCTGCCGCGTGGTTGCCGCGTGGTTGCCGCGTGGTTGCAGCGCCCAGCGTGCAGGGGCTGGGCAAACAAACAGGGCGCCAACGCGCAAATCGTCAGCTTTGCGGATCGCGCGATGGCAGCGCGCATTGAAGTGCGCGCCCAGTCTGCCGACACTGCGGGTTCGGGGCGCACAGTGCGCGGCCCCGCACCCCGCCATCTGGCAGCCAAGGCCACGACATGCCCGTCCAGACGATCGAGTTCCTGCAGTCGCTGCTGCTGCCGCTGGTGCTGGGCGCACTGGTGGTGGCCGCCGTGCTGGTGTGGCTGGTGGGCCGCCAGCCAAAACCACCGCAGCGCAAGCCAGTCGCAGCACCGCAGCCGCAGCCCGCGGCAGTGGCTGCACCGGTGCCGGTGCCTGCGCCGGTGCTGCTGCCGGTGCCGGTGCCTGCGCCAGTGCCGGTGCAATTGGCGCCGCCCACCACCACAGTGGCTGCAGCACCAGCACCAGCACCTTGCGCGGCGCCGGCTGCAACCAAGCCCGGCGCTGATCTGCTGCTGGTCGATGATTCCGCCGTGGTGCGGGCCAAGCTGCGCCGCTTGTTCGAACCTGCCGGCTACAGCGTGGCCCTGGCGCGCGACGGCCAAGAGGCCCTGGCCCTGCTGGCCACCGGCCGCTACGGCCTGATGCTGACCGACCTGGAAATGCCCAGGCTCGACGGCCTGGGCCTGGTCCGCGCCTGCCAGGCCATGCCGGCCTTGGCCCGCATGCCGATCCTGGCCATCACCGGCCATGACGACCTGCAACAGCAGCTGAACCAGCTGCAGGCGGTGCACAGCATCTACCGCAAGCCCTGGCGCGACGACGATCTGCTGGCCGATGTGCAGTCGCTGTTGCTGCCCAGCCGGGCTGCCGCGCTGACCGCAGAAGCCTGAGCAAGCGCGCAACGGCAGCGCGCAGGCAGCGCGCCGTTGCCGCAAACCCGGCACACCCGCGCTGCCACTGGCTGGTTAACACCGCCCTTTTCCTGGCATGGCGGCGCTGGGGCGCTGCCTAGACTGGCCGCTCCTGAAAGTCGGAGCACCGCGATGAACGCCATGGTCATGCCCCCTCCCCTCGCCGCTGCTGCCGCAGCGCTGGCTGCGGCAACGCCGGTGCATGGCGCCGCCGACCTGCACTTGCTGGCAGCCGACTGCGTGGCCCGGACCGCCACGCTGCTGGCCCTGGCCTGCGGCCGTGGCCAGCTGGAAGACGCCAGCGCCGCCGCCCGCATCGCCCTGCCGCTGGCGCTGCCGTTCTCGGCGCATGAGGCCATGCTGCAGGCGCTGGCCGAAGCCCAGCCCGCGCTGATGGCTGCGCCCGAAGAGCGCCGGCTGTACATGCTGCGCGGCGCCGACGGCACATCACAAGGCGTGCTGCGCCTGCGTGACAACCACCACGTGGGCCACACCAGAGCGGTGGGCATCACGCGCTGGCGCCAGCGCGACGGCAATCTGGAGCTGTGCGATGCCAGCGGCGCGGCCAGCCACCGCTTCATGCTCTGCGGCGACCGCGCCGGCCTGCGCCTGTACCTGGGCCAGCGCTGCAATGACGGCGCGCCCTGCCTGCTGCAGGAGCAACGCTGCACCTACACCCGCCTGAGCCTGCTCGACGCCGAACTGGTTGACCCGTTCTGCAGCCTCTACAGCGCCGACGCGATGGTGCCTGCACCGCTGCCCAGGCGTGCCGCCCTGCTGCTGGCCGACCCCCACACCGGCGCCGATGCCCTGGCCCAGGTGTTGAACCGCAGCCACGGCGTGCACTTCGACGGCGAGCTGCTGCACCCGCAGGGGATGCACCTTGCAACGGCCGACCGGCCGCTGAGCAGCGCCGCCACGCACAGCCTGCACGCCCTGCGTGCCAAGGACGCCGCCTGGTTTGCCCGCATGATGCTGGCACGCTCACATGACGCGTTGGGCCGCCACCTGGCCGGCATGCCGGTGCGAGGCTTCTGCATGGCGCCGGCCCACAGCCAGGCGGCGTTGGACTGGGCACTGGCCGATGCCGACCTGCGCATCGTGCATGTGGTGCGCAGCAACCGGCTGGCGCAGTTTGCCGACATCCTGGCCGCGCAGCAGCCCGATGCTGCGGCGCTGCTCAACTTCGAGCCCGAGCGCTTCGGCCGCTTCATCGAGATGGGCCAGCGCCAGCAGACAGCGCTGCGCCAGCGCCTGGTGCAACGCAACGGCGACACGGTCGAGGTTGACGGCAGCCGGCTGAACGCCGCCACCGTGGCCGAGCTGCTGGGCTTTCTGGTCGACGACAGCGGCCTGACGGCCTTTGCCAACGATGGCGTGCCCACGCCGGCACAACGGGTGATCAGCCGCTTCCACAACCCTGAGTCGGTGCTGCCCTGCCTGCGCGCGCTCAACCGCCTGGGCTGGGCCGAGGCCGAGGGCCAGGTGCCAGAGCCCGCGTGAGCCTGGCTTGAACATGGCGCCCGCCTGAGGGCGGCCCATGTGGTGTGCAGCGGGGGCCTTCGGGCCCCCGCGCCGTTTTCGGGCACAGCCTGCACCTGGTGCCCAGCGGCGCTGGTGAGTGCGACCGGTCGCGACGGGTTGCGACCGGTCGCGACCAGTTGCAACGGGATGCAACCCCTTGGCGGCAAATCCGCCACGCACTTGAGCCCTGCAACAGCGGCGCTGGCGTGACCGAGTGCACGGCACAGGCCAGCAGCCATCTTGACAGCGCCGAAGATTGTTTTGCGCGGCGCCCTCAAGTTGAAAAACAGATTCGCCGATACCCAAACCAACGGGCGGTCCACAAGGGCCACCGCGGTCCGGTCAGCCGGCCGATGGACTGAAGGCCAGCACAAGGGCCAAAGAACAGAGGCAACTGGCGCGGGCGTGCTGGGCACCTTGCCAAGGGGCAAGTGCACAGCGTGCAACGGTGGTGACGAACATGATCACGCCACCACCCGAGTAACGCCGGCGCTCCCGCCGGGATTCATCGAAGCTGAAAGGAAACTACCGTGCCTCAAACCATCAACACCAACCTGACGTCGATCACCGCGCAGCGCAATCTGGCGATGTCGCAGGCCTCGCTGTCTGTCTCGATGCAGCGCCTGTCTTCAGGCCTGCGTGTCAACTCAGCCAAGGACGACGCCGCCGGCCTGGCCATCGCCGAGCGCATGACCACGCAAGTGCGTGGCATGAACGTGGCCATCCGCAACGCCAACGACGGCATCTCGATGTCGCAGACGGCCGAAGGCGCGATGGGCAAGGTGGCCGACTCACTGCAGCGCATGCGTGAGCTGTCGGTGCAGGCGGCCAACGCCACCAACTCCAACAGCGACAAGGACTCGCTGGACAAGGAGTTCGGCGAGCTGGCCAAGGAAATCCAGCGTGTGCTGGGTGGCACCACCTTCAACGGCCTGAATATCCTGGGCACCGAGGCGGCGGCCTTCCGCTTCCAGGTGGGCGCCAACACCACCGCCGACGACACCATCGACATCACCACCAATGACCTGACGGCCGATGCCACCATCACCGCCGTGGCGGGCACCGACAACACCGGCGCCGGCCGGGCCGCGATCGACAACACGGCCGATGCCGTCACCATCCAGGGCGTGATCGACAACATCGACATCGCGCTGGACACGATCAACGGCCAGCGCGCGGTGATGGGTGCATCGCAGTCGCGGTTCGACTCGGTGATCACCAACCTGCAGGTGGGCGTTGAGAACCAGAGCGCCGCCAAGAGCCGCATCATGGACACCGACTTCGCGGTGGAAACCGCCAACTTGAGCCGCGCCCAGATCCTGCAGCAGGCCGGCAACGCGATGGTGGCACAGGCCAACCAGTTGCCGCAGCAGGTGCTGACCCTGCTGCGCTGACGCCCGCGCGGCCGGCGCCAGCGCCGGCAAGCACTGACGCCAGATCGGCCGGCTTGAACGCCGGCCACCGCTGACGCGCCACGCCTTGCGGCCGGCGCGTCTTTTTTTGGGCCGCCGCACGCTTGCACCATCAAGCGCGCGCCTGATCGGCCGATAAGACCGCAAGCAGTCGTTTGACTCTGCCCACCCACCGCAGGACAGGCCTGCGCAAGGGCCCTCGCCAGCGAAGGAACAGTTCGTGCCGCAGACCATCAACACCAACATCATCGCGCTCAGCGCGCAGCGTTACCTGACGGGGTCGCAGGCCGCGCTGGCCAGCTCGATGCAGCGCCTGTCATCGGGCCAACGGGTCAATTCGGCCAAGGACGACGCTGCCGGCATCGCCATTGCCGAGCGCATGACGGCGCAGGTGCGTGGCATGAACGTGGCCGCACGCAATGCGAACGACGGCATCTCGCTGGCGCAAACGGCCGAAGGCGCGCTGGGCAAGGTGTCAGACGCGCTGCAGCGCATGCGTGAGCTGGCGGTGCAATCGGCCAACGCCACCAACGCCGCCGGCGACAAGAACGCACTGGACAAAGAGTTTGGCGAGCTGGCCAAGGAAATCCAGCGGGTGCTGGGCGGCACCAGCTTCAACGGCCAGGCTGTGCTGGGCCGAGACGCCGGCGCCAAGCAGTTCCAGGTGGGGGCCAACACCAGCAGCAGCGACAGCATCGGCATCACCACCACCGACATGACGGCCAATGCCAGCATCACCGCCGTGGCCGGCACCGACAACACCGGCAGTGGCCGTGGCCTGATTGACAGCACTGCCGCCAGCGCCGACATCCTCAACGTGATCGACAACATCGACACTGCGCTGGACACGGTCAACGCCGAGCGCGCCACGCTGGGTGCGTCGCAATCACGCTTTGATGCGGTGATCGCCAACCTGCAGATTTCGGTGGAGAACCAAAGCGCGGCGCGCAGCCGCATCATCGACACCGACTTTGCGGCCGAGACAGCCAACTTGAGCCGTGCGCAGATCCTGCAGCAGGCCGGCAACGCGATGGTGGCCCAGGCCAACCAGTTGCCCGAGCAGGTGATGCAGCTCTTGCGGTAAGCACGGCCAGCAGGGCGCGAACTGGCGCACCAACAAGAGGCTATTCCGGGCTTTGCACCGGCAGCGGGCTTTTCACAATGGGCCCAATGCTTGAGGAGCGGCCCACATGCCCCAGACGATCAATACCAACATCGCATCGCTGAATGCCCAGCGCAGCCTGAACATGTCGCAGGCCTCGCTGGCCACGTCAATGCAGCGGCTGTCATCGGGGCTGCGGGTCAACTCTGCCAAGGACGACGCTGCCGGCCTGGCGATTGCCGAGCGCATGAACGCCCAGGTGCGTGGCATGAATGCGGCCATCCGCAATGCCAATGACGGCATCTCGATGGCGCAGACCAGCGAAGGCTCGCTCGGCAAGGTGGCCGATGCGCTGCAGCGCATGCGTGAGCTGGCGGTGCAATCGGCCAACGCCACCAATTCAGCCGGCGACAAGATCTCGCTGGACAAGGAATTCGGCGAGCTGGCCAAGGAAATGCAGCGCGTGCTGGGCGCCACCACCTTCAACGGCAGGCATGTGCTGGGCAGCGACGCCGGCAGCGCGCAGTTTCAGGTGGGGGCCAACACCAGCGCCGACGACACCATCGACATCATCACGGTGGACATGACCACCGACGCCACCATCACTGCGGTGGCCGGCACCGACAACATCGGCACCAACCGCGCCTTCATCGACGACACCGCCGACGTGGCCGCCATCCACCTGGTGATCAACAACATCGACATCGCGCTGGACACGGTCAACTCAGAGCGTGCCACGCTGGGCGCGTCGCAATCACGCTTTGAATCGGTGATCAGCAACCTGCAGGTGAGCGTGGAGAACCAGAGCGCGGCCAAGGCCCGCATCATGGATGCCGACTTTGCCGCCGAGACGGCGAACATGAGCCGGGCGCAAATCCTGCAGCAGGCCGGCAACGCGATGGTGGCCCAAGCCAACCAGCTGCCGCAGCAGGTGCTGCGTTTGCTCCAAGGCTGATTGACCCGGCCGCAGCCCGACAAACACAGCCCGG
>JANNMP010000088.1:0-2454 GCA_031398015.1 Burkholderiaceae bacterium | reverse complement strand
CTGTCGCGCCCGCAGAGCGTGTTTGCGCTGCAAAAAGAGCTGGCCCGCGAGACCGAGCGCCGCTACACCAAGCTCAGTTTCAGTGAGCGCATGAAGCTGCAGTTCGAGAGCCTGAAGGCCGGGGCCAAGACGTGAGCACTGCGCCGGGGCACTGCGCATGAGATTCAACGTCTACCAGGTCAGCCGCAAGGGCGGCCGGCACAAGAACGAAGACCGCATGGGCTATTGCTACACCCGCTCGTCGGGTCTGTTTGCGCTGGCTGACGGCATGGGCGGCCACCCCGAGGGTGAAGTGGCAGCGCAGATGGCCTTGCAGACGCTGTCGGCGATGTTCCAGCGTGATGCCAAGCCGGCGCTGAATGACCCGCTGCGCTTCCTGCAAGACGCGGTGCTGGCCGGCCACCGCCAGCTGCTGCGCTACGCCACCGAGCGCGGCCTGATGGACACGCCCCGCACCACGGTGGTGGCCTGTGTGCTGCAGGGCCAGTCGGCCTATTGGGCGCATTGCGGTGACAGCCGGCTGTACCTGCTGCGTGGTGACAAGCTGGTGGCTCGCACCCGTGACCACAGCTACACCGAGCTGCACGGCGCGCTGGTGCAGTCGGGCCAGCCGCTGCCCACCGACGCCCACCGCTTCAACCGCAATGTGCTGTTCACTTGCCTGGGCAGCCCGGGCAAGCCGGTGGTCGACACTTCCGGCCCCACCCGGCTGCACCCCGGTGACCGCCTGATGCTGTGCAGTGACGGCCTCTGGGGCGCGGTGAGCGACGCCACCATCGTGCAGATGCTCAGCCAGCGCTCGGTGACCGACGCCGTGCCCGAGCTGGCCGAGCAAGCGCTGCGCAGCGCCGGCGCCAAGAGCGACAACGTCACCGTGCTGGCGGTTGAATGGGAGGGCGCCGAAAGCCAGGCCGAGCCAGCGGCGGTGCACACCCGGGCGCTGGGTGATGAAGTGTTTGCATCCACCATCCAGGCCAGCCTGGCCGCCGGTGACGCGCCCAGCGAAGAGCTGGATGACGCCGAAATCGAGCGCTCGATCCGCGAGATCAACGACGCAATCAAGCGCTCGTCGCAAAAGAAACCCTGAGGTTCAAGATGACAGACTTCCAGCGCGTTGATGGCCGCGCATTCGACGCCCTGCGCCCCGTCACCCTGCAGCGCGGTTTCACCCGCCATGCCGAGGGCTCGGTGCTGGTGTGCTTCGGCCACACCCAGGTGCTGTGCACCGCCTCGGTGGAAGAGCGTGTGCCGCCGCACAAGCGCGGCAGCGGCCAGGGCTGGGTGACTGCCGAGTACGGCATGCTGCCGCGCGCCACCCACACCCGGGGCGACCGTGAAGCCGCGCGTGGCAAGCAGAGCGGGCGCACGCAGGAAATCCAGCGCCTGATCGGCCGCAGCCTGCGCTGTGTGGTTGACCTGGCGGCGCTGGGCGAGCGCAGCATCCTGGTCGATTGCGACGTGCTGCAGGCCGATGGTGGCACCCGCACGGCAGCCATCACCGGCGCCTGGGTGGCGGTGGCCGATGCGGTGGCGCAACTCATCGCCCAGGGCAAGTTGAAGGCCAGCCCGATCAAGGATGGGCTGGCAGCGGTGTCGGTGGGCATGGTGCGGGGCGTGCCGCTGCTTGACCTGGACTACAGCGAAGACTCCGCCTGCGACACCGACATGAACGTGGTGATGACCGGCAGCGGCGGCTTTGTCGAGCTGCAGGGCACGGCCGAAGGCGCGGCGTTCTCGCGCACCGAGATGGACGCCTTGCTGGCGCTGGCCGACAAGGGCATTCGCGCGTTGGTGGCGGCGCAGCGGGCCGCGCTGGCCGCGCCGCTGCAGCGTTAGGCCTGGGGCCATGCGCCTGGTGCTGGCGTCGAACAACGCCAAGAAGCTGGCCGAGTTGCGCGCGCTGCTGGGCGGGTTGCAGCTGGACCTGGTGAGCCAGTCCAGCCTGGGCATCACCGAAGCCGATGAACCGCACCACAGCTTCATCGAGAACGCGCTGGCCAAAGCGCGCCATGCGGCGCACGCCAGCGGCGGCGCGGCCATCGCCGACGACTCCGGCCTGTGTGTGAACGCGTTGGGTGGTGCGCCAGGTGTGGTGTCGGCGCACTACGCCGGGGACTTGGCGCCGCTGCCGGCTGAAGACCGCGAAATGCTGCGGCAGCGGCAAGACAGCGCCAACAACACCGCGCTGCTGGCGGCACTGGCGCCCTGGGGCTGACCGCCGTGCCCACTTCAGCAGCACCCTGGTGGCGGTGCGCCATGCCGCCGACCCAGAGCCGCTGGTGGCCGTGGGCCGCTGGGCGGGCGAGATCTTGAGCGCAGCGCGTGGCAGCTGCGGCTTTGGCTACGACCCGTTGGTGCTCATCCCGGCGCTCGGCGCCACGGTGGCTGAGCTGCCAGCCGAGCTGAAGAACCAGCACAGCCACCGCGCCAAGGCCGCGGCGCAGCTTCGCCAGC
>JANNMP010000086.1:0-6602 GCA_031398015.1 Burkholderiaceae bacterium | reverse complement strand
CTTCGACGACTCGATCGACGCTGCGTCCAAGAAGAAGCGCTGAGCCGGGCTACTGTCTCGGCGACACGAAGCGATCGAGCACGGCGCCCTGGCTCGCGCTGGCGGCATTGAACGCAAACTTGGCCAGCACGCCGCGCGTGTAGCGCGGTTGCGGCGCCTGCCAGGCAACGCGCCGGCGAGCCAGTTCATCGTCGCCGACGTTCAGGGTCAGCACGAGCCGATGGGCATCGATCGTGATCGAATCGCCTTCGTGCACCAGCGCGATCGCGCCGCCTGCATAAGCCTCGGGTGCGACATGGCCGACCACCATGCCCCAGGTGCCGCCGGAGAAGCGGCCGTCTGTCACCAGGCCGACCGACTCGCCCAGGCCCTGGCCGATCAGCGCGCCGGTCGGCGCCAGCATCTCCGGCATGCCCGGCCCGCCCTTGGGGCCGAGGTAGCGCAGCACCATCACGTCGCCCGCCTTGATCTTGTTGGCCAATATCGCGGCCAGTGCGCTCTGCTCGTCGTCGAAGACGCGTGCCGGGCCGGTGATGACCGGGTTCTTCAGGCCGGTGATCTTGGCCACGCAGCCTTCCGGAGCGAGGTTGCCGCGCAGGATGGCGAGATGGCCTTCGGCGTACATCGGCTGCGTGATCGGGCGGATCACCTCCTGATCGGTGCGCAGCGGCGGCACGTCGGCCAGGTTCTGCGCGACCGTCTTGCCGGTGATCGTCATGCAGTCGCCGTGCAGCAGGCCTGCATCGAGCAGCATCTTCATCACCGCCGGGATGCCGCCCGCCTTGTGCAGATCGACAGCAAGAAAGCGGCCGCTGGGTTTCAGGTCACACAGCACCGGCGTCTTGAGGCGCATGCGCTCGAAATCGTCGATGCTCCAATCCACCTCGGCGGCGTGGGCGATGGCCAGGAAGTGCAGCACGGCATTGGTCGATCCGCCGGTGGCCATGATCACCGCCACCGCGTTTTCGATGGCCTGCTTGGTGACGATGTCGCGCGGCTTGAGGTTTGCCTTCACCGCCTCCACCAGCACCGCCGCAGCCTGGCGGGTGGTCTCGACGATCTCGTCTTCCACATTGGCCTGGGTGCTGGCGTAGGGCAGGCTCAGGCCCAGCGCCTCGAACGATGACGACATGGTGTTGGCGGTGTACATGCCGCCGCATGAACCACTGCCCGGGATGGCGCGGCGCTCGATCTGGCAGAAGTCTTCTTCGGCCATGTTGCCGGCGCTGAACTGGCCCACCGCCTCGAACACGCTGACGATGTTGAGGTCTTGCCCCTTGTACTTGCCCGGCAGGATGGTGCCGCCGTAAACGTAGATGGCCGGCACGTTGGCGCGCAGCATGCCCATCATGCCGCCGGGCATGTTCTTGTCGCAGCCGCCGATCACCAGCACGCCGTCCATCCACTGGCCGCCGACGCAGGTCTCCACGCAGTCACTGATCACCTCGCGCGAGACCAGGCTGTACTTCATGCCCTCGGTGCCCATGGCCATGCCGTCTGAGATGGTGGGCACGCCAAACATCTGGGCATTGGCGCCAGCGGCCTTCAACCCGGCCACCGCTGCATCAGCCAGCCGCTGCAGGCCCGAATTGCAGGGCGTGATGGTGCTGTGGCCGTTGGCCACGCCGATCATCGGCTTGCCGAAATCGGCCTCGGTGTAGCCCATGCCGTAGAACATGCTGCGGTTGGGCGCGCGGGCCACGCCTTCGGTGATGTTCTTGCTGCGGCGGTTGATGGCCATGGGGTGTCTCCGGGCTCGCTGTTTGGGGCAGGGTCGCGAGGTTAAGCGGCAGCGCCCACAGCGTCCAATATATTTGTACGCTGCAGATCAACCTGTTGGGCGCATCGATGAGACTACCGCGCCCACGGCGCCAAGCCATTGATCGCCCAAGACGCCATTCAGATGCAGGCCATCGTCAACCTGGTGTCGGCCGGCATGGGCCTGGCGTGGGTGCTGCAATCGGTGACGCTGCTGCAGCGCCCGGGCCTGGTCTGCCGGGCTGTGGATGGTGCGGCGCTGCTGTGCCAGACCAGCCTGGTCTGGCACGAGAACCCAAGGCCGGTGGTGCAGCGGTTTGCCAGCCATGTTCTGGCCCAGCCCCAAGCCCACCCCCACCCGCCGGCCCAGCGACAATCGGCAGCCGTTTGAGCCGTGCCACCCGGGCGCGGCCGTGACACCCACAGGACACTCCCACGATGCTGGTGCACCCCCAGTTCAACCCGGTGGCCATCGCCATCGGCCCGCTGCAAATCCACTGGTACGGCCTGACCTATCTGGTTGCGTTCGGCCTCTTTCTGGCCCTGGCTGCGGCGCGGGCGCGCCAGCCCTGGAACGCCGCTGCCGGCTGGACCCGGCGTGATGTAGAAGACTTGCTGTTCTGGGGCGTGCTGGGCGTGGTGCTGGGCGGGCGCATCGGCTATGCGCTGTTCTACAAGCCCGGCCAATACCTGGCCAACCCGCTGGACATCCTGATGGTGTGGAAGGGCGGCATGTCGTTCCACGGCGGCATGTTGGGCGTGGTCATTGCGATGGTGTTGTACGCCCGCCGCCGTGGCAGGCGCTGGTTGGAGGTGACCGACCTGATCGCACCCTGCGTGCCCACCGGCCTGGCCAGCGGGCGCATCGGCAACTTCATCAACGGTGAGCTGTGGGGCCGCGTTGCCGACCCCGGCCTGCCCTGGGCGATGGTGTTTCCGCAATCGGGCAGTGACATCCCACGCCACCCGTCGCAGCTGTACCAGTTTGTGCTGGAAGGCCTGCTGCTGTTTGCACTGCTGTGGCTGTATGCGCGCAAGCCACGCCCGCTGGGCGCGGTGTCGGCCGCTTTTCTGGTCGGCTACGGTGTGCTGCGTTTCGTGGCCGAAATTTTCCGTGAGCCCGACAGTTTTCTGGGCCCGCTGGCGCTGGGCCTGAGCATGGGCCAGTGGCTGTGCCTGCCGATGATTGCCGCCGGCACCGCGCTGTGGCTGTGGGCCGGCCGCCAACCTGTGCCCACGGCGTCGGCAGCCGCACCACGCTGACAGCAGAGCAACACCATGCGACAAGTCTTCCTCGACACCGAAACCACCGGCCTGAACCCCGAGAGCGGCGACCGCATCGTCGAGATCGGCTGCATCGAAATGGTGAACCGGCGCCTGACCGGCCAGACCCGCCATGTCTACCTGAACCCTGAGCGCAAGGGCAATGAAGAAGCCATCAAGATCCACGGCCTGACCGACGCCTTTCTGGCCGACAAGCCCAAGTTTGCCGCTGTGGCCGACGACATCCTGGCGTTCTTGCAAGGCGCCGATGTGGTGATCCACAACGCCGCCTTCGATGTGGGCTTTCTCAACGCCGAACTCAAGCGCCTGGGCCGCGCGCCGTTTCACACCGTGGCCGCCAAGGTGACCGACACGCTGCTGATGGCGCGCGACATGTTCCCCGGCAAGGCCAACAGCCTGGACGCGCTGTGCAAGCGGCTGGAGGTGGACAACACCCAGCGCACATTGCACGGTGCGTTGCTGGATGCTGGCTTGCTGGCCGAGGTCTACATCCGCCTGACGCGCGGCCAGGATTCATTGGTGATCCATGCCGACCCAGCCCAGCCCGGCCAGGCGCTGGCACTGGCGCAGCAGGACTTGTCGGCCTATGACTTGCCAGTGATCGCGCCCGACGCCGATGAGCAGGCCGCGCATGCGGTGGTGCTGGCTGAACTGGACAAGGCCAGCGGCGGCAAGACCGTGTGGCGCACGCTGGCGGCTTGAATTTGCTGAGTGGCCGCTGTGGCAGAATTCACCGCTTGTTGCCGCACCCCCGGCAGCAACCGGATGCAACAAATCCGGGCGGTTAGCTCAGCGGTAGAGCACTGCCTTCACACGGCAGGGGTCGCAGGTTCGAACCCTGCACCGCCCACCAGGCAAAGCAACGAATGACAAGGCCCTTCGGGGCCTTTTTGCTGTTCTGCGCTCAGGCCACACCGCCGACCAGCGCATCGAACGACGCCACCGCCACGATGCCGCTGGCAGCCCGCGCCACGTCCGCATCCAGGCAGATGAATGCGTCGGCCTGCAGCTGGGTCAGCGCGATGTACTCGGCCACGAAGGTGTCGGCCCAGCCGAGCTGGTCAGCAATCTGCCAGGCCACACGTTGCAGCACGCGGTCGCCCAGCAGGCGCAGGCGCAGGCCACGCAAGAAGTCGAGCTGGCGCTCGGCGCTGCGTTTGTCCAGCTCGCCGCGCCGCACCTGGGCATACAGCTGGGCCAGCACCTGTGAACGCAGCAGCGTGGGCGCCAACAGGCGGTGTGCGGCCGGCACCACGGCCTGCAGCGCTGCCAGGCGCAGGGCGACGTCGGGGGTGATCACGTAGCGCGTCATCGGCCCGTCACTTGAACACCATCGTCTTGTGCCCGTTGAGCAACACGCGGTGGTGGGCATGCCAAAGCACGGCACGCGCCAGCACCGCGCTTTCCACATCACGGCCCATCGCGCTGAGCTGGGCCACGTCATTGGCATGGTCCACCCGGGTGATGTCTTGCTCGATGATTGGGCCCTCGTCCAGCACTGCTGTCACATCGTGCGCGGTGGCGCCGATGATCTTCACGCCCCGGTCATGCGCCTGGTGGTAGGGCTTGGCACCCTTGAAGCTGGGCAGGAACGAGTGGTGGATGTTGATCGCGCGGCCCAGCAGCGCGCGGCACAGCCCGTCAGACAGCACTTGCATGCAGCGCGCCAGCACCACCAGCTTGATGTTGCCGCCATGCGTGGCCAGCACACCGGTGACGGCAGGCACGATGCCCACGCGGTCAGGGCAAGAGAAGGTGAGGATCTGGCTGTGGGTCATGGCGGGCCTGGTGGCGGGCCTGGTGGCTGGGGTGGCGGCAGGCGCTGGCAGGGTGCAAACACCCGCACTGTGCACCGCGCGCAGATGCTGCGGTCCAGCTTGGCAAAACTGGCCTCGACCACGTCGTCGCCCAGGTTGAAGAAGTTCTCTGCGCCCACGGCTGCATGGGCGCCGCATTCGCGCAGCGTGGCCAGCGGCCGGTCTTTGAGGTGGAACACCAGCAGCGCGCCGCCCAGCGCGCGGCGGCGGTGCGCCTCGCGCGCCAGCAGCATCGCACCTTCGTAGTCGACAAAGTTGATGCCGGTGGCCACCAGCAGCAGGTGGCGCTGGCCGGGGCAGCGCTCGTCGATGGCTTGCAGCTCGCTGGCCACAAAGCTGGCGGCACCAAAGAACAGCGAGCCGTTGATGCGCACGATCTTCATCTGCGGGCAATCGGCCAGCCCGGTGGCGCTGCTGAAGGCAGGTGGGTGCTGGCCGGGGAAGGGTTTCACATCGTCGATGCCCGGCCGTGCGGTGCGGTGCAGGTACATCAGCAGCGACAGCAACACGCCCAGGTAGATGGCGTACTCCAGCTGCAAGCTCAGCGTGGCCAGCAGGGTGACGATGAGCACGCTGCGCTCTTCGCGGCTGACCCGCACGATCTTGCTGATCTCGCCAAAGTCGATCAGCCCCCAGGCCACGGTGAACAGGATGCCGGCCATCGCCGCCAGTGGCAGGTGGCGCGCCAGCGGCGCCAAAAACAGCACGATCACCAGCAGCGACAGCGACGCGAACACCGACGCCAGCGGCGTGCGCGCGCCGGCAGCCAGGTTCAGCGCGCTGCGGTTGAACGAGCCGCTGCTGGCATAGCCCGAGCTGAACGCGCCGGCAATGTTCGACAGGCCTTGGCCGATGAACTCCTGGTTGCCGTCGATGCGCTGGCCGGTGCGGCTGCCGATGGCGCGCGCAATCGACACCGCCTCGGTCAGCGCCAGCAGCGCCACCGCCACCGCAATCGGCACCAGCCGCTCCAGCGTGGCGGGCGACACATCTGGCAGTGACAGCGGCGGCAGGCCCAGCGGCAACGCGCCGATGTACTGCAGGCGCGTTGCTGCGGGGCTGAACACGGCGTCCAGCACCGCTGCCAGCGCGCCGCCGGCCAGCATGCCGGCAATCATGTGGGGCATGGCCGGCCACCAGCGCCGCACCAGCACGCTGGCGGCCACCGTGACCAGCGCCACGGCGGTGGCGTACGGGTTGATGTCGGCCACTTGCCGCGCCAGGCCCAGCAGCACCTGCAGCAGCGAGGCACCACGCGGCAGCGTGATGCCGAAGAAGTGCTGCACCTGGCTGGCCGCGATCAACACCGCCGCGCCGGCGGTGAAGCCCAGCACCACGGTGTGCGACACAAAGTTGACCACCGCGCCCATGCCCAGCAGGCCGAGCGCCAGCTGGAAGATGCCCACCATCAGCGTCAGCGTCAGCACCAGGCCCACGTACTCGGGTGAGCCGGCCGGCGCCAGCGGGCTGATGGTGGCAAACACGACGATCGAGATCGCCGTGGTCGGCCCCGACACCAGGTGCCAGGAGCTGCCCCACAGCGCCGCCACGATGGCCGGCAGCATGGCCGCGTACAGGCCGTATTGGGGTGGCAAACCGGCAATGGTGGCAAAGGCCACGCCCTGGGGCACCAGCACGATGCCGCCCGACAGGCCGGCCAACAGGTCAGCGCGCAGCGTGCTGCGGTTGACCAGCGGCAGCCACAGCAAAAACGGCAGCAGCCGGGTGCGCCAGCCGTTGGCG
>JANNMP010000044.1:0-11065 GCA_031398015.1 Burkholderiaceae bacterium | reverse complement strand
ACCGGGCCCAGCGGCGCGGCCAGGCTGGCGCGCGCCTGGCGCAGGCCGAAGCTGCCGGCGTCCACGCCCAGCTCGGCCACACCGGCGGTGACTGGCGCACCAAACAGCGCGATCACGCCACCCGAGCTGTTGCCGTACAGCACCGAAAACGGCCCGCGCAGCACCTCCACCCGCAACGCGCCGGCCAGGTCGAAATGCGCCACCTGGCCCTGGCCGTCGGGCATGGTGGCGGGGATGCCGTCGGCATACAGGCGCAGGCCGCGCACGCCGAAGCCGGCACGGGCGCCAAAGCCGCGGGCGCTGATCTGCAGGTCTTGGGCGTAATTGCTGCGGTTGTTGACCACCAGCCCCGGCACCTGGCCCAGTGCTTCGGACAGGTTGACCATCGGCCCGGCGTCGCGCAGCGTGGCAGCGTCGACGCTGGAGATGGCAAACGGCGCATCCAGCAGCCGCTGGGCACGGGCCGAGCCAGTGACGGTGATGGTGTCGGTCTGGGCATGCGCGGGCAGCGTGGCGCAGGCCAGCGCGCAGGCGGCGGCCAGCACGGTTCGGATCGGAAACGACGAGCACATCAGCGGCATCCTGTTCAGGCCAAGGGCGGTTGGCGCCGGGCTTGGCGCGCTGGCCGGCATCAGACCGTGGCGCAGCCACGCCACCAAGCCCGCGTTTTCCCGCGCAGTGCTTCAAATCGGATCAAAGCAGCGTGCATTTGGTATGGTCAAGGGCAGCGGCGACACAGCCGCAGTGGCTTGTTGCACCGGCCTGCCAGCACAGCGGCCAGCAACCCCCAGGGACCATTGATGATGCGGTTGGCGCCACACACGAGGACGGCGATGGCCCGGTGCCGCGCCATGGGGTGCAGCACATGACCCGCGTCTATCTGGTTGACGACCAGCTGCTGCTGCGTGACGGCCTGCAGGCGCTGCTGCAGACCGCCGGCCACCAGGTGGTGGGCGCCAGCAGCGACCCGACCCAGGCCGTGGCCGAAGCCCAGCAACACCAGGCCCAGGTGATGCTGCTCGACCTGGGGCTGGGTGAGCGATCGGGCTTCGAGGTGCTGCATGAGCTGAAGCGGCGCGACAGCGCGGTCAAAGCCCTGGTGCTGACCATGTCGGCGTTGCCACGCGACGTGGCCGAGGCGGTGCGCCTGGGCGCAGCGGCCTATGTGCTGAAAGACGCGGGCGCGGCCGAACTGCTGCAGGCGATTGACGCGGTGGCCGACGGCCGCCGCTTCTTCGGCCCGCAGGTGGCCGAGCTGGCGCTGCAGGCGCTGCGCAGCGACGCCCCGGCCGACCCGTTTGCGGCACTGTCACCCCGCGAGCGGCAGATCGTCACCATGGTGGTCAACGGCCTCAGCAGCGCGGCCATCGGCGCGCAACTGCATCTGTCGCCGAAGACCGTGGACACCTACCGCAGCCGGGTGATGGCCAAGCTGGGCGTGACCGGGGTCACCTCGCTGGTGCGGCTGGCAGTGCGCGAGGGGCTGGTCGAGTAGCCAGCAGCGCCTGGGCGCCGGTCACAGCGCGCAGCTGCGGAAGCCCACAAACATGTCGTCGCGGCCTGCGGCGGCAGCCTGGCGGCAACGCGGGTGGCGCAGGCGTGCGCTGCCCCAGGCGCTGGCACCACGCTGCACCCGGCAAGCGCTGCCGTCGGCCGGCCAGGCGCTGCCAGCGGGATAGGCCCGCGCGCTGCCGGCCACCCATTCAGCCACCTCGCCCCAGGCAAAACCACGGGCGCTGGCCAACGTGGCGGCCAGCTCCCATTCGGCTTCGGACGGCAGGCGCCGGCCGGCCCAGCGACACCAGGCGTCGGCCTCGTGGGCGCTGACATGCAGCACCGCCTGCGCACCCGGCAGGCGCTGCAGCCGGCCACCCCGGCGCGCCAGCACACCGCCCGAGACCTGCTCGACATAACGCGGCGCGCGGCGGGCGCTGGCGTCCAGCGCGTCCCAGCCGGCCTCGGTCCACCAGCGGCGCTCGTCATAGGCGCCGTCATCGACAAACTCGGCAAACTGCGACCAGCACACCGGCTGGGCATCGATCTCGAACTCACTCACCAGCACCTCGTGCGCCCAGCGCTCGGCCGCCGGCACAAAGCCGCCTGGGGCCGAGCCGAGCTGCAAGCGCTGGCCGCCCAGCACCAGCGCATCACGGCGGGCGCGGCTGGGCAGACTGGGCCACAGGGCACGCGCTTGCAGCGCGGCCTGGCGCTCGGGCGACAGGTCCAGCGCCTGCACCAGCACCGCCAGCGTCTCGCCCAGCCGGTCTTCATGCTGCAGCGCCAGGCGGTAGACATGCAGCGCGGTGTCGTCGCTGGCGTCGTGGGGGGCGCCGCTGCCGGCCAGCTTGTCCAGCAGCTCGAGCGTGCTGTCCAAGCTGTCGGCCAGGTACTGGTGCAGCACCAGCGCATCCGGGCCAGCCTGCTGCCAGCGCTGCGCGCGGCTGCTGGCCTGCGGGTCGAACCAGGCATCGGCCTGGGGCAACACCGATGCCAGGCGCAAGCCCTGCGGGTCAGCCGCCTCGCCACGGCTGCGCTGCACATGGCGTGCCACCCAATATTCCTGGAACCAGGCGGCCTGGCCAGCCAGCCACCAGGGTGGGTCAAAGCCGTCGAAGCCGGTGTTGAACTGCATGCCGTCAAACGCCGCCAGCCAGCCCAGCGTGCGGTTGCGGGCATCCATCAAGGCCAGTTGCAGCAGCGGTGCCGGGGCCCGGCGCATCGCCACAGCGTCATGCACCTGGGCGTCGATCAGGCCAGCGGCCATATTGGCCCAAAGCGCCACATCAGTCGTTGACCGCCGGCTTGACCAGCGACAGCGCGGCGCCAAAGCGCTTGCGCACCGCCACCTCGATGCCGGCCGTGTCCAGCCCGACCATGGCCATCAATTTGGCCGGGTCACCATGCTCGACAAATTCATCGGGCAGGCCCAGCTGCAACAGCGGCACGGCCAGGCCGGCGGCGGCCAGGCATTCAGCCACCGCGCTGCCGGCGCCGCCGCTGATGCAGCCTTCTTCCACCGTGACCAGGGCATCGTGGCCACGCGCCAGCGCCAGCACCAGGTCGGCATCGATGGGTTTGGCAAAGCGCATGTTGGCGACGCTGGCGTCGAGCTTGTCGGCTGCGCCCAGCGCCGCATGCAGCACCGTGCCGAAGGCCAGGATGGCCACGCGCTTGCCCAGCAGCGGCTGTGCAGTGGCCTCGCGCCGCATCTCGCCTTTGCCCCAGGGCAGCGTGTCCAGGTTGGCCTCGGGCCGCTTGCCGATGCCGGCGCCCCGCGGGTAGCGCACGGCCACCGGGTGGTTGCGCGCAAACGCGGTGCTCAGCGCCTTGCGGCATTCGTCTTCGTCCGACGGCGTGATCAGCCCCATGTTGGGCACGCAGCGCAAGTAGGCGATGTCGTAGGCGCCGCAGTGGGTGGCGCCGTCGGCGCCGACGATGCCGGCGCGGTCGAGTGCCAGCACCACCGGCAGGTTCTGCAGCGCCACGTCGTGGATCAGCTGGTCATAGCCGCGCTGCATGAAGGTGCTGTAGATCGCCAGCACCGGCTTGAGCCCCTCGCAGGCCAGGCCGGCGGCAAAGGTGACGGCATGCTGCTCGGCGATGCCCACATCGTGATACCGCTTGGGGTAGCGCTGCTCGAACTCGACCATGCCCGAGCCCTCGCGCATGGCCGGGGTGATGGCCACCAGGCGCTCGTCGGCCGCTGCCATGTCGCACAGCCACTGGCCGAACACCTGGGTGAAGCTGAGCTTGGGTGCGGTGGCGGGTTGGGTCAGGCCCACGCTGGGGTCGAACTTGCCTGGGCCGTGGTAATTGATCGGGTCGTTCTCGGCCAGCTTGTAGCCATAGCCCTTCTTGGTGACCACATGCAGGAACTGCGGGCCGCGCCTGTCGCGCAGGTTCTCCAATGTGGGGATCAGCGCATCCAGGTTGTGGCCGTCGATCGGGCCGACGTAGGTGAAGCCGAGTTCCTCGAAGATGGTGCCGGGCACGACCATGCCCTTGGTGTGCTCTTCGAAGCGGCGCGCAAATTCATACAGCGGCGTGTTCTTCAGCACGCTCTTGGCGCCTTCACGCGCGGCGCTGTAGAAGTTGCCGCTCATCAGCCGTGCCAGGTGCTTGTTCAGCGCCCCCACCGGCGGGCTGATCGACATGTCGTTGTCGTTCAGGATCACCAGCAGGTCGGCCGGCCCCACGCCGTGGGGTGCGCCGGCATGGTTGAGCGCCTCAAAGGCCATGCCGCCGGTGAGCGCGCCGTCACCGATCACCGCCACCGCGCGCCGGTGTTCACCCTTGACCTTGGCGGCATGCGCCATGCCGAGCGCGGCCGAGATGCTGGTCGATGAATGGCCGGTGCCGAAGGTGTCGTACTCACTTTCGGCGCGGCGCGGAAAGCCGCTGATGCCGCCCAGCTGCTTGAGCGTGTGCATCAACTCGCGCCGGCCGGTCAGGATCTTGTGTGGGTAGGTCTGGTGGCCCACGTCCCAGACGATGCGGTCCCAGGGTGTGTTGAACACATAGTGCAGCGCGATGGTCAACTCCACCGTGCCCAGGTTCGACGACAGGTGGCCGCCGGTCTTGCTGACGCTGCTGATCAGGTAGTCGCGCAGCTCATGGGCCAGGCGGCCCAGCTCGCCGCGCGACAAACGGCGCAGGTCGGCTGGTGATTGCAAGGTGTTCAACAGGGATTGGGGCATGCGGTGGGCCTTGTTCAGCTCTGTCTGTCGACAACCATGTCGGCCAGCAGGCGCAGGTGCTCGGCATTGGCCAGGCCGCCGCGCGGCAACGCGGCCAGTGCCTGCTGGTGCAGTGCCTGGGCCTGGCGCCGGGCTTCATCGAGGCCCAGCACGGTGACATAGGTGGGCTTGTTGGCGTGCAAGTCCTTGCCGGCGGTCTTGCCAAGCGTGGCCGAGGCCTGGGTCACGTCCAGGATGTCGTCGACCACCTGGAAGGCCAGGCCGAGCGCGGCGCCATAGTCGGCAAGCGCCTGGTGCGCCGCGGGCATGCACGGCCCAGTGGCCGCGCCCATCAGCACGCTGGCCTGCAGCAATGCGCCGGTCTTGCGGCGGTGCATGTCGCGCAGCGCGGCCTCGGCCAGCGGCTTGCCGATCGACGCCAGGTCGATCGCCTGGCCACCGGCCATGCCGGCATGACCGGCGGCGCGCGCCAGCAGGCTGCACAGGCGGGCCTGCAGGGCTGCGGGCATGGTCGGCCCGTCGGCGTGTGCGTCATCGGCATCCGGTGTCAGCACCTCGAAGGCCAGGGCCTGCATCGCGTCCCCTGCCAGCATGGCCACCGCCTCGCCGTACTGCACATGCACCGTGGGCTTGCCACGGCGCAATACGTCGTTGTCCATGCAGGGCATGTCGTCATGCACCAGTGAATAGGCGTGGATCAGCTCCACCGCCACCGCCGCGCGCAGCGCGGCGTGGCCATCACCGGCCACCGCCTCGCAGGCGGCGCGCACCAGCAGCGGCCGCAGGCGCTTGCCACCGTCGAGCACACCGTAGCGCATGGCCAGGCCGAGGCCGGCAGGGGCGTCGGCCGGCACCCAGCGCGACAGCGCCTGCTCGACACGCTGCAATTCGTCTAACACCCAGGCGTCGAAACTGCCGGGCTTCACGGCTGCGCCCAATCCTTCAATTGACCGTCTTCGAGCACCTTCACCTGCTGCTCCACGGCCTGCAGGCGGCTGCGGCACAGATCAAGCAACGCAGCGCCGCGGCGGTAGTTGTCGAGCAGGCCGTCCAGCGGCATCTGGCCGGCTTCCATCGCTGCCACCAGGCGTTCCAGTTCGGCCAGCGCGTCTTCGTAGCGCGGTTCCGGGTGGTCTGGATCGGCGGCGGGCGGCGCGTTGGGGCTCATGGTGATGCGGTGGGCGCACGGCGGATGGAAGGCCTGGATTCTAGACACCGGGTGTCGTGGTGATGCCACGCCCGACGGCTAGAATCAGGCCAACGGCTGCCCCACTCGGGCGGCCGTTTTCATCACCGTTGACCATTCCCGTGCGCAGGGCCACCGGGTGGGGGCCAACGACCGCCACGCTGGAGACCCCGGGGATCATGTCGGACCTGAGCACCAGACTCGAAGCGCTTGCACACCACCGCCTCGACGCGCGCACCGCGTTGTCGCAGCTGTCGGTCACCACCTATTTTTCCGACGAACTGTTCCGGCGTGAGCAGGAGCTGGTCTTCCAGCATGGCCCACGCTACCTGGGCCATGAACTGGCGGTGCCCGAGGTCGGTGACTACATGGCGCTGGCGCAGGAAGGCGAAGGCCGCGCGCTGGTGCGCACGCCCCAAGGTGTGGCGCTGCTCAGCAATGTGTGCCGCCACCGCCAGGCGCTGATGCTGCGCGGGCGCGGCAATGCCCGCCACACCGCGCCCGGCCACAGTGGCGGCAACATCGTCTGCCCGCTGCACCGCTGGACCTACAACCTGCAGGGTGAACTGCTGGGCGCGCCGCTGTTCCAGCAAGACCCCTGCCTGAACCTGAACAGTTACAAGACCCGCACCTGGAACGGCATGCTGTTCGAGGACAACGGCCGCGACATCGCCGCCGAGCTGGGCCGGGTCGGCCCCAAGGCCGATCTCGATTTCACCGGCTATGTGCTCGACAAGGTGCACATGCATGAATGCGCCTACAACTGGAAGACCTTCCTGGAGGTCTACCTGGAGGACTACCACGTCGGCCCGTTCCACCCCGGGCTGGGCCGGTTCGTGAGTTGCGATGACCTGCGTTGGGAATTCAGCCCGCACCACTCAGTGCAGACCGTGGGCATCAATGATTCACTGCGCCAGGCCGGCTCACCGGCCTACAAGCGCTGGCATGAGGCCGTGCTGGCGCTGGGCAACGGCGCGCCGCCCAAGCAGGGTGCGATCTGGCTGACGTATTACCCGAACATCATGGTCGAGTGGTACCCGCATGTGCTGGTGGTGAGCACGCTGTACCCCAAGGGGCCGCAGAAGACGGTCAACATGGTCGAGTTCTACTACCCCGAAGAGATCGCCGCCTTCGAGCGTGAATTCATCGAAGCCGAGCAGGCGGCGTACATGGAAACCTGCGTCGAGGACGACGAGATCGCACTGCGCATGGACGCTGGCCGGCGGGCGCTGATGGAGCGCGGCGACGATGAAGCCGGGCCCTACCAAAGCCCGATGGAAGACGGCATGCAGCACTTCCATGCCTGGTACCGGCGCACGATGGGCATCGACTGCGCGCCGTTCTAACGTCCGGCAACTTTTCGCAACAGCTCGATCAGCATCAGCCGCTCGGCACGGGTCAAGCGGCCCTGCAACTCGGCCTCCATCGGCGCAGCCGCAGCGCCTGCGGCAATGCTGAGCTGATGGCCCGCAGCAGTCAGCACGATGTTCTGGCTGCGGCCGTCGGTGGCGCTGCGCTCGCGGCGCAGCAGGCCACGCGCTTGCAAACGGTCCAGCAGCTGGCTGAGGTTGGGGCCTGACAGCGCCAGCGTCTGGCCAAGACGCTTTGGCGTCAGCGCGGCATTGGCCTGCAGCAGCAGCAGCAGCGAATATTCCACCTTGCGCAGGCCGTAGGGTTGGCCGATGTGGCGCTCGAACATGTCCACCGTGGTGACAGCGGCCTGCGCCACGTGGTAGCCCAGCACGTCGGTCAGCACACCCAGTGACACGGGCGCTGCGGCAACCCGCTGGGCCAATGCCGCTGGTTGATCGGACTTGCCCATCAGCACTTGCCCATCAGCTTGTGGGGCGCGCCGCGCCCAGGTAGGTGTCGATGACCCGCGGGTCATGGCGCAGGCTGGGGGCCGTGCCTTGCAGTGCGATGGCACCGGTCTCCAGCACATAGGCATGGTCGGCCACCTCCAGCGCGGCGCGGGCGTTCTGCTCGATCAGCAGGATGGCCATGCCCTGGGCGCGCAGCTGGGCAATGGTGCGGAAGACCTCGCGCACCACCAGCGGTGCCAGGCCCAGGCTGGGCTCGTCGAGCATCAGCAGCTTGGGTGTGGACATCAGCGCCCGGCCCACCGCCAGCATCTGGCGCTCACCGCCCGACAGCGTGCCGGCAAGCTGGGTGCGCCGCTCCTTGAGACGCGGAAACAGCGTGTACACCTGATCCAGAGCGTCGCGCCAGTTCGGCACCTTCAGCCGCATCGCGCGAAAGCCGCCCAGCACCAGGTTGTCAACGACGGTCATGCTGGCGAACAGCTCTCGCTTTTCGGGCACCAGGGCCAGGCCCAGCATCACCCGTTCTTCCAGCGCCAGGTCGGCCAGTTCCACACCGTCGAACAGCACCTGGCCGCGCGACGGCAGCACCGCCATCAGCGCGTTCAGCGTGGTGCTCTTGCCGGCGCCATTGGGGCCGATGATGGTGACCACCTGGCCGGGGGCGACGTTGAAATCCAGCCCGGTCAGCACCTCGGCACGGCCATAGCCGGCGTGCAGGCCCTTGACGCTGAGCAGCGGCTGGGTCATCAGTGTTCGGTGCCGAGATAGGCCGCGCGCACCACCGGGCTGGCCTGCACCTCGGCCGGCGTGCCTTCCAGCAGCCGGGTGCCGAACTCCATCACCACGATGCGGTCGGCCAGGCCCATGACGAAATCCATGTCGTGCTCGACCAGCAGGATCGACAGGCCTTCACGCTGCAGTTGGCGCAGCACGTCGGCCAGGGCCTGCTTTTCCTTCAGGCGCAGGCCGGCGGCGGGTTCGTCCAGCAGCAGCAGGGCGGGGTCAGTGCACAGTGCGCGCGCAATCTCCATCAGCCGCTGCGGGCCCAGCGCCAGGTTGCCGGCCAACACATGCATCTGGCCGGCCATGCCGATGCGGGCCAGCTGCGCCTCGGCCTCGGCAAACAGGCAACGCTCTTCGGCCCGGTCCAGCCGCAGCATGGCGCGCAGCGTGCCGCTCTTGCTGCGTTGGTAGCCGCCGAGTGCCACGTTCTCGAGCACGGTCATCTCGGGGATCATCTTCACGTGCTGAAAGGTACGCGACACACCGGCACGCGCAATCTGCCGCGAGGCCAGCCCAGCCAGCGCCTGGCCGCGAAAGCGCACCGTGCCGCTGGTCAACGCCAGCACGCCGGTGACCAGGTTGAAGGTGGTGCTCTTGCCAGCGCCGTTGGGGCCGATGAGGCCGACGATGTCACCGGCGTGGATGGCAAAGCTGATGTCATTGACCGCCACCAGGCCGCCGAACTGCTTGCGCAGCTGCTGCACGTCCAGCAACAGCGCACCCTTGGCCGGCTTGTCGCGCACTGGCAACCGCGCCGCGCCCTGCCAGTCACGCAGACGCTGCGGCGCCGGCAACCAGCGGCTGACCAGGCTCCACAGCCCGTCGGGCGCGTACTTCAGCACCGCGATCAGCACCAGGCCGAAGACGATGGTCTCGAAGTTGCCCGACGTGCCGATCAGCTTGGGCAGCAGCACCTGCAACTGGTCTTCAACAACCTTGACCACGCCCGCGCCCAAGAAGGCACCCCAGACCTGGCCCACCCCACCCAGCACCGCCATGAACAGGTATTCAATGCCCTTGTGGATGCCGAAGGGCGACGGGTTGACGGTGCGCTGGAAGTGCGCAAACAACCAGCCCGACATGGACGCCAGCACCGCCGCCAGCACGAACACCACCAGCTTGTAGCGCAAGGTGGAGATGCCCATGGCCTCGGCCATGGTGGTGCCGTTTTTCAGTGACCGGATGGCGCGGCCGGGGCGGCTGTCGAGCAGGTGCGTCACCGCCAGCGCCGAGGCCAGCGCCATGGCCCAGATCAACCCGTACAGCCCGCGCCCGGTGCCCAGCGGGGTGCCGAACAGCGTGATCGGCGGCACGCCGAGCAGGCCGTCGTACTTGCCGAGAAAATCCATGTTGGAGATGGTGTAGTAGATCGTCAGGCCCCAGGCGATGGTGGCCAGCGGCAGGTAGTGGCCCGACATGCGCAGCGTGATCGCGCCCAGCACCAGCGCCACCAGCACGCTCAAGGCCATGCCCACCAGCAGCGTGAGCCAGGGCGAGATGCCCAGCTTGATGGCCAGGAAGGCCGCCGTGTACGCCCCCACGCCGACAAACGCCGCCTGGCCGAAGCTGGTCAGCCCGGCCACACCCGTGAGCAGCACCAGGCCCAGCGACACCATGGCGCAGATGCCGATGTGGTTGAGCTGGGTGATCCAGAAATCGGGCACCGGCAGCAGCGGGATGGCGGCCATCACCAGTGCCAGCAACAAGAACCCATGCTTCTGGGCAAGTGCAGGCAGCGCAGCCACGTCAATGCTCCTCGGTGTGCGGGTCGCGCAGCGAGCGCCACAACAGCACCGGGATGATGGCGCCGAAGACGATCACCTCTTTGAAGGCGCTGGCCCAGAACGAGCCGAAGCTTTCCAGCAGGCCCACCGCCAATGCCCCCAGCAGGGCCTGCGGATAACTCGCCAGGCCAGCGAACACCGCTGCCACAAAGCCCTTCAGGCCGATCAAGAAGCCCGAGTCATAGAACACCGTGGTGGTGGGGCCGATCAGCAGGCCCGACAGCGCGCCGATGAAGGCCGCCAGCGTGAAGCTGAGGCGCCCGGCGCCGTCCGACGAAATGCCCATCAGCCGCGCGCCCAGCCGGTTGACCGCCGTGGCCCGCAGCGCCTTGCCCCACAGCGAGCGCTCGAAGAACAGCCACAGCGCCACGATCAAGGCCAGCGACACCAGCGCGATGATCACCACCTGGCCGCTGAGCGTGAGCGGGCCCACCGCGAAGCGCGCATCCCAGAAGCTGGGGTTGCGAAAGCCCTCGGCGCCGAAGAACAGCAGGCCCAGGCCGGTGAGGGCAAAGTGCACGCCCACCGAGACGATCAGCAGCACCAGCACCGAGGCATCGGCCAGGCTCTGGTAGGCCAGCCGGTAGAGCAGCGCGCCGAACGGTGTGACCAGCGCCAGCGTGAGCAGGGCCTGCACCAGCAGCGGCAGGTTCTGCGGTGCCGCCCAGACCGCCAGCGCCGACACCAGCAGCGGGTAAGCCAGCGTGCCCAGCAGCCGGCGGCCGATGCGCAGCGCAGCGTGGTGGTGGCGCAGGCCATGGGCCACATCGGCCACCGCGCAGCCCGCTGCCA
>JANNMP010000801.1:0-3491 GCA_031398015.1 Burkholderiaceae bacterium | reverse complement strand
ATCGTCAGCCACGACTGGGACATGGGCGAATGGCAGCCCGAGCGCAGCATCACGCTGGACGTGCCCGACAAGGCCATCGGCCGCGAGAAGCTGAGCCGCCTGCACCTGTGGCGGGTGCCGGCACGGCTGCAGGGTCTGTGGTGTGGGCCGGCTGGTGTGGTGCTGCGCATCGCCCAGCAGTTTCAGGTCGTCACGGCCACCCTGGATGCGGCTGGTGTGCGCCAGAGCCTGCAGGGCCGACTCGACGGTGCTGGTTTGCGCCTGCTGGTTGAAGGTGGTGGCGCGTGGCAAGCCGTTGCCGATGCCGGCGGTGCGCTGCGCATCCTGCTGGCACCGCCCGGCGCGGCGCTGCAGCCCGGCCAGCAGTTGCAGCGCAGCGCTGTGGCCGCTTGCAACCCGGGTTAGGCCGCAGGTGTTGTGGAAAACGCCGCTGCCGCCAGCAGCTTCTGCCGCACCATGTCGATGTGGCTGCGCAGTGAATACAGCTCGTCGGCATAACTCAGCGGCACTGTCACCTGGGCCACATGGGTCTCGATGTCGGCCAGCTCGGCCAGCAGCTCTGGCGCCGGCCGCTGGCCGACGGCGGCGTCCACCGCGCGCAACTGCGCATACCAGCGGAACACGCGCCGCCTGATGCGGAATTCATAGACCGGCGGCAGCACCCGCGCCAGCGGGATCAGCACCGCCACGATGCCCAGCAGCGCCAGCCACATGCGGTCGGCCAGGTTGGCCAGCCAGAACGGCAGCCAGCGCTGCAGCCAGGGCGCGCCGCTGGCATAAAAGCGCTGGGCCTCGGGGGCGATCGGCCATTCGCTGTCCCCGGCATCCGGGAAGTCGCCCTTGCGCTGGAACCAGCCCGGCCCGCCATGCACCTGGCGCGCGGCCTGCATCAACAGCTGCACCAGCGCCGGGTGCAGGCCCTCACGCGCCACCAGCGATGCCGTGGGCGCCACCAGGCGCACGTCGGCGGCTGGCAGGTCACGCGCCAAGTCGGCCACGCCGCGTGGCAGCAGCACCGGGCTCAGGTACGGCAGGCGCCGGCTGTAGGCCTCGGCCTGGGTCACGTCGAACAGGCGGATGCCGGGCGTCTGCAGCAGCATCTGCACCATCAGTGATTCAGGCGCCGAGGCCAGCGCCAGCGCGTCGGTCTTGCCGGCCAGCAAGTCCACCACCGCCGGCGTGGTGGGCTGCTGTTGCAGCGTGATGGTGCCGGGTTCGATGCGGTTGGCCGCCAGCAGCGCTGCCATCAGCGGCGGCACGCCACTGCCGGGTGCGCCCACGTTCAGCGTGCCGCCGGCCAGTTGGGCCAGGCGCGTCAATTGCGGCGCGCGGGTCAGCCGGCGCGCGCTGTCTTCGCGGTAGAACAGCCACACCGGCTCATGGAACATGCGGCCCAGTGATTGCAGGCGTGGCTGCGCGTCGCCGGCAGCCGCATCGTCACCCGGCGCACGCTGCTGGGTGCCACCTTGCACAAAGCCCAGGTCCACGCCCGAGTCAGCCTGCTGCAGCAGCGCCTGGTTCTCGGCCGAGCCCTTGGTGGCGCGCAATTCCACGGTGATGCCGTGGCGCTGCAACTGCGCGGCATAACGCTTGCCGAATTCGGCATAGGCGCCCTGGTCGACACCAGTGGCCAGCACCACGCGGCGCGGCGGGTTGGGTTGCAGCAGCTGGTAGGCGCCCCACAGCAAGGCGGCGGCCAGCAGCACAAACGGGCCGGTGGTCAGCAGCAGCTCACGCAGGCTGAGCAGGGCGCGCTGCAGGGCTTGGGCCATGGTGCTGGGCAAGCGCGTGTGCGCTGTGCTCAACCGGCGGTGGCCGCCGGCAGCGGCCGTGCCTGCTCGGCCCGGATCCAGCTGTCGATCAGTGCCTCCAGCACCGTCAGCGGCACGGCGCCCTGGTCAAGCACGGCCATGTGGAAGCGCCGGATGTCAAAGCGTGGCCCCAGCGCCGCCTTGGCACGGTCACGCAGTTCGATGATCTTCAACTGGCCGATCATGTAGCCCAGCGCCTGGCCCGGCCAGCTGGTGTAGCGGTCGATCTCGCTGGACACGCTGCCATCGTCCAGCCCGGTGGTGCTGGCCAGGTAGTCGATGGCGCGCTGGCGGCTCCAGCCCTGGGCATGGATGCCGGTGTCCACCACCAGCCGGGCGGCGCGCCAGATCTGGTTCTGCAAATAGCCGAAGCGGCTGGGTGGGTCGTTGTACAGGCCCAGGTCCAGGCCCAGGGTTTCGGCATACAGCGCCCAGCCCTCGCCATAGGCCACGTACCAGTTGGCGCGCCGAAAGCGCGGCAGCGCGCCCAGCTCCAGCGCGCGGGCGTTCTGCAGGTGGTGGCCGGGCACGGCCTCGTGCGCGGTCAGCGCTTCCATGCCCCAGGTGGGCCGGGTCTTGTAGCCCACGGTGTTGGCGTTGAACCAGCCAGGCCGGCGGCCGTCCAGCCCCGGGCTGTCGTAGCTCTCGGCGGCGTCAGGGCCCATGTGCGCCGGCATCGCGCGCACACCCCAGGGCGCACGCGGCAGCTCGGCAAACAACTTGGGCAGCTCGGCGTCGATGCGCTTGCCGATGTCGCGGTAGCCGGCCAGCAGCGCCTCGGGGCTGGTGTGGAAGTACTTGGGGTCGGTATTGAGGTGCTTGACGAAGCTGGCGAAGTCGCCCGTCCAGGCCATGCTGCGCATCACCTGGGTGATCTCGCCCTGCAGCCGCGCCACCTCGGCCAGGCCGATGGCATGGATCTGCGCCGCGTTCAGGTCAGTGGTGGTGTTGCGGCGCACCTGCGCGGCATACACCGCCGCGCCGCCGGGGTAGCTCGACAGGCTGCCGCTGGCTGGCGCCGCAGCGGCATAGGGGCCGGCCACAAAATCACGCAGCCGCCGCTGTGCCGGCAACACCTGGCTGCTGATCAACGCGCGTGCCTGGGCCTGCAGGCTGGCCTGCTCGGCCGCCGCGATGCTGCTGCCCAGGCGGCTGAAGGGCTCGTAGAACGGGCTCTTTTCCAGGCTGCTGCCGGTCTGCAGATCCAGCGTGTCCAGCACCCGGGCAATCACCGGCTGCGGCGCCACCCAGCCCAGCGCCAGGCCCTGGCGCAGGTGGTTGATCTCCTGGTCCACCCGCAGCGGGTAGGCCGTCAGCCGCGCCAGCACCTGCCGGGCCTGCGCACCGTTGCGCACCGGGCTGGCTTGCAGCAGGTTGGCAAACTCGGTGTGGAAGCCGCCGATGGCGCCCAGCGTCATGCGGCGCCAGCCGACCAGCGGCTCGAAGGCCAGCTCGTTGTCGATGAAGTGCAGGAACAGCTCGCGCGAGACGCGGTCGGTGGCGCCCAGCGCCTGGGCGTCGATGGCGTGTGCCGCCTGGCGCCAGCGCCGCAGCGCGGCATAGGCCTCGGCCTCGGCCTGCGGCGAGGCGTCTTCCAGCTTGTCGCCGTAGCGGTTGTCGCCCATGTAGGTGGCCCAGTGCGGGTTGCGCTGCATCGCGTCGTCCCAGGCGGCGTCGAAC